>CAZLRM010000057.1:0-8604 GCA_964561895.1 uncultured Christensenellaceae bacterium
GCTGTGTTACTGCTGCTGCGGCGGCTCCGTCCCGTCCGCGGGAGGCGTGGGCTGCTGCGGCTCGGGCTGCTGCGGCGGATAAGGCGGGTATTGCGAGTTGCCGTAATACGGCTGCTGCGGCGGATACGGCGGGTATTGCGCGTTACCGTAATACGGCTGCTGCGGCGGGTAAGGCGGATACGGCGGGTAAGGTATCGCCGGTTTCGGAGTATCCTTTTTAAACGCAAATACGCCGCCGATGATAAACAGTATCATCGATATGATGTTGAACATTGCAAACAGACTGAGCGCCGCGGCGATAATCATCATCACGCCCGCCGCCGAATTCTTATTCTTCACGATACACCCGCCGATCAATCCCAAAACGCCCGAAATCAGCGCAAAAGAGCCGGTTACGATCAGCAGCGTCGCGACTCCTGCGACCACGGCGGAGGCAACTTCATCAGCCGGGAATTCATCTTCGTCCCACTCGACATGCCAGGAATCGTCGTCGGAATCAATACCCCAGTCGTCAGAATCCAACTCATATTTCCATTCTTCGGAATCCCATGTGTTTCCGTTCCACGAATAGTACCACGAAAAATTCCCCGATTCAATCAAATCGCTCCATGAATCCACACTGAAACAAGCGATGCCGCCGATAATCAGACCCGCGGCAAGTAGCAACGCAAAGACGCCGCCGATGATACCCAATACCATACTCGCGGTTTTCAGAATCATAACCTCCAAAATATGAGTTCGTCCATTATTGACAGTATATAATATTAACCCGGCGGCAACAACATGATTTCAATCACTTTGGTTATCTGCCGCGGCATCCGCGGCGCAGGCATCGTTTACGGCGGCAGCGGATACGGATCATACTGCGGATACTGCGACGCCGGGGATACTGCCGTATGGGTACCGCGGGTATTACGGATACCCATAATACAAGTACAGCATCGGCTGAAGCTCCCTTTTCTGCCTTTGGAAATTGCCGTCATAACGGAGCGGCAACTCTCCTCTTGCCTTCTCAGCCTGTAAATGTTATACTTTAAATAGTAATGATACCCGCTTTTGCGTTCCGGGGAGAAACCATGTTCCGAATCGAATTGCCTGATATCGTAATTCAAATTGTAAACTTCGCGCTCATCGCCGCCATCGCAGCAGCCATTGCGCTTGCCATCGTAATGCTGGTCCGCAACGGGCATAAAGGTAACAAGGCATAAGCAGTACGGCGTGATTGTTCACTGTATCCAATCGTAAAGACGTACATATAAAAGCTCCTTGCCATATGCAAAGAGCTTTCTTCATTATATCAAATTGTGTATTGACTTTTCAGTCAGCACGGACGCATTTATTCAAGCCCGCAGATATCAGAGAGCTTATTAAATAACCCGGTGTCGTCATACGAGCCGGAGAAAATCTGCGCGCCTGCACCGGCCGCATATACGGGCACAAGCGAAGCCGTGTGATAAAAAGTCGTCCAGCTGATGCCCGCCTTTTCGCCCATAATATGCATCAATGTAACAGTCAGCGGGTTGTAGCCGCCGTATTCAAGCACCGCAGCGTCCGAATCATTGCGATTGGCCTTGGCTTTCATCGCCTCCGAAAATCCTTCCTTGAGCCTTAAGTACTGCTCGTTTGACATCTTAATACCGCCGGATTCCCCCGGCGCGGCCAGCCCGAAATACTCTTTGATTACCGGCAGCATATCGTTCAGTCTAAGGTTTCTCTTTTCCTTCTGCATATCCGAGATCACATCATTAAACTCAAGGTATGAAGCCTTCTGGTTTTCCAGTATTTCAAAGCTCGTATCATATTCCTTAAGCGTAAATCCAAGCCCCATGCCGCCCGTTTCGTGGTCGGCGGTGACGATAATGAGCGTCTCATCCGGGTGCTCCCCCATGAAGTTGACGGCTTCCTGTACTGCGTCCGCAAAAGCCAATACGTCATGAATCGCGCAAGCTGCGTCGTTTGCGTGGCAAGCCGGATCGATCTTGCCACCCTCGCACATCATAAAAAAGCCGGTTTCGTTATCCAGTACGTCGATACCCTTGCGCACGAAATCAGCAAGCGCAAGTTCTCCTTCCTTCGCGTCAATCGCAAACGGCATCATCTCGGTACCCTGCAGCACGGGGCTTATCGCGTAGGCCTTTGCGGTATTAGCGCTAAGCGCCTCAATCTCCTCATTCGTATCCGCGATGGTATAGCCGTTATTTTTAAGCAGCGTAAATGCACTTGTCTTGCCTCCGCTCCCTTCGGGTTGATTGATACCGCCGCCGCCGAAGTAATCAAAACCGCTCTCCGCCATCTGAACGGCGATATCATAGTAGTCGCCGCGCGAATCGGCGTTCGCGTAGAACGCAGCGGGTGTTGCGTGGTTTATGTATGTAGTCGTAACGATACCGATTTTGAAGCTTTTTTCTTGGAGCAGTTCCGCAATGCTTTTTACCTTCTCCCCGCCCGGCGTCATGCCGAGCGTACCGGTATCCGTTTTAACGCCGCACGCGATGGCGGTACCCGCCGAAGCGGAATCCGGTATATAGGATTCCGAATTGTAAGTGGTATTAAGGCCAACCGCAGGAAATTGCGAAAAATTCAGCAGCTCCGGCTCAATCCCGTCTTTGACGCTGCCCCTGTAAACCTGCGCCGCCTGCACCTGCGCAAACGACATACCGTCCCCGATAAACAGGAATACATACTTGGGGGTCGTATCCTGTTCCTCAGCGGGCTCCGGTTCAGGCGTTATATTGGGTGTCGCCTCTATAGATACCTGCGCCGCGGTTGGCGTTGGGTCTGCTTGTACTGTTGTTTCGGCGGTCTGCTGTGCCTGCTGCCTTGCGCAGCCAGCCAGCATAAGCACACATATCAGCAGCGCGGCGATCTTAAGGCTAATCTTTTTTCCCATAACCCCTCCGCAAAATATATTGTACAGTAATTGCCATATATATAGTCTATCATGCGCCTTTTTCCGCGCCATGTCAAGTTTGCGCATGCATAACGCGCGCATAACGAAATGAACAAACGTATAAGTTCCCACACCCTTAAAAGAAGCTTTCTCCCATAAAGCTTCCCCCTTAAACCGATAAAAAAAGCCCCTTGCGAGAGGGGCATCTGCCTTCCGGCTTTTGTGCCGGACGCATATTTTATCTTGTTCAATCCGTGCGTTTACTAGGCAGCCGTCTTCATCTCTTCCGTCTTTGCGGTATACGGATCCGGCAGCGACCAATCCCAGTACTTACTGCTGCGATATCTCTTCCTGAACCAATTATGACCGCCGCGCCCCGCGAAAAAAAGGTAGTCCTTGGGAAGCACGCGGCCCACGTCTTCAACGCCCTGCTTTTCCAGCAGCCAGCGGATGACCACATCCCGTGCCAGGTTCCGAAGCCCCTTTTTAACTGGCTTTCTTGACGAATACGCAAACTGGGAACGCGCCCGGACAACGCTCGATATCGTTCCTTTCGAAAATCCGGCGTCCACACGGTTTAAAACGCACCAAATCACCGCGGCCTGTTCCGCCTTGCTTCTGATGCCGCGCGCTTCCGCATAAACGAGCTTTGCGAGCATATCCAGTTCGTCATCATATTCCTTAAGCTGTTTCATTACATCTGTAATATCCTCTATGGATACGACCATTGTGAACGCTGACTGATCATCGCTTTCCGGCTCTTCATCCGGCTCTGCGGCGAACGCTGTGCCCGGAGCGCACAGCATGCATATTGCAGCCAGCCCCGCAATGAGTTTTTTAAACCTCATAGCCCCTCCTTTGTCTGTATCTGCAGTGTTGTTTATCGTACACGGATCGTTACTTTACACATATTACAGCTTTCCTGTGTGTCGTACATTCACACTCCTTCCTATACCCATAAAGAGTGCGCTTTTTTCATCATATGTTTCATTTTTGTTAAGCGTGCAGACACAGTTAGTTAATATACACAACTATGATAGCCTTTGTCAATCAAACCCATGCTTTATTAACAAAATATCCGCAATTTATTAATGAAAACCCGTATTTCGCACTGAAAAATCGAATTTTTCGCGTTGTGTCCATTCCCATTTGGTCAACTATTCCTGTATAACCCGCAGTCTTTTGGGCTTCCCCCGGTATTTACCCGGCAGCCGTGTTCACAATCTCTCATTAAAAAATGTCCGAAATGGCGCCTAAACCTTTAATATTAGCCTCCTCTGGCGGGAGGTTTTCACCGATATGCGGCCGGGGGAAAGAAAAGCTGCGAACGGATGTTGTATACAAACACCGCAGCCCCGTTCCTTAGCCTTTGCTGCGGTATTCCTCGAGACACTCCCCGCTTTTCTTGATCGCTTTTGCCGCTTTAACGCCCACAAAGCGCCAGTGCCACGGTTCATAGATCACGCCCGTGATATCCCGCTTGTCCTTGGGATAGCGCATGATAAAGCCGTAATTTGCCGCGTTGGTGTCCAGCCACTTGAACGCCTTCGTATTTGCGAACCCCTTGTTGCGCTTCGTGTAGGAGGACGTCACGATATCGAGCGCGAGCCCCGTCTGATGCTCGCTCGTGTTGGGGCGCGCGGTGATCGTCGCGGCTTCAACTTCCGCGTCCTCCCGGCTTTTGCCTTTGTTGATGTAGCTTTGCACTTTATCCTCGTACAGCGCGCTCTGCGTCTTATAGCTGCGGTGCGCATCTACAAGCTTAAACTTCACGTCGTCTTCCGCGGCATCCTCAAACATCTGCGCGCAGATCTCCAGTATGCGCGCGTCCACCTGCCCGCTTTTAAAATCGGCCGTTTCTACGGTAAACCCGTCGGGCAGCAGGCTCTTTTGGTTCACGAGTATGAGCGCCCAGTCCCCCGAAGGCACGTCGATATCCGGCTCGCGCAGCATCATGATGTATTCTCTGCTCACATACCCCGTGATACCCTCGTAATCGATTTTAGCCCAGTCCCCGTCCGCCGATATCACATCCGCGGTTTCCCCGGCGGGCAGCTTACCCAGCGCTTCGGATTTCGTGTTTTCTTCGGCGCGGATATTCACGTATTCCTTGGCCGTGCATACCGCCTGCCCGATGTAGGTCGGCGCGGGCGTTGCAGTCACCATCGGCGTGGGCTGCGCGGTCTCCTCATGCGGCGTAGTGGGCACGGGCGCTGTCACGGGCGTGGCGTTGGGTGATGCGGTCACCGCACCCGTCGGCGATAACACTGCGGTTGGCGTTGGTGCTGCGCCCTGCGTCGTATTGCCGCAGGCGCACAGCGAGAGCGCCGTCATCACCGCCAAACCCGCGCTTATCCATTTTAATCTTGTTTGATTCATTAATCCTCTTCCGTTGGCGCAATAGCCGGATTCTTTTCGCTCCGTATTCTTCGTATATTATATCACATTCTGCAAGCCACCGGCGAGGCGTCAAACCATTAAAGGACCAGTCAATACCCAGTATAGCCCAGATATTGCTTTTTCTGATATTGCATGTTATTTTATACGTTGTAAACCCCTGTCAATGTCTCGAAAATGTATATTTAATATTGGAGATAACGAATGAAAAAAAACCTTCTGGAGGTTTGCGTAGGGCTGCTTCTTGTCATCATTGCTTCGGGCTGCGGCAAAGCCTTCCCGAATGATAGCAGCAAAAACTCAGCTGATAAGCCATTGATTTGGTTAACCTCTAACGGCGAAACGACACTTCCCTATCTGCGCTTTTCGTCGAGTACCTCATATGAGGATGGCCGATGGCTCGCAGCAGACGCGTTGCAGCTGGTATGTGAGCTGCCGGATATCGCGCCGGAGCTGCCGGTTATCACCTATCACGACGACTTCACGGTGCAGTTTCAAGAAGGCGTAAACTACACCAATATGACAGTATACGATGAGCGATTTGAATATTTGTATAATATCGCAACCTACAGCGATATGGACTATTTAACCTGTCTGGCACAATTGCCCGAAGGGACATACTATGTGGGGATATCAGTATCCCAGCGAGGGGACTATATCGAGTCACAAGACAAATATGAGTACAGTGGTACGGATTGCGTGTTTAAGCTAGTGGTATGATAGCGCCCCTAAAATTATCAAGCTGATTGTGTTACAGGGCATTTGGATTGATAATAAGCAAAACGTGTATTCTTCCGTTTTGGATTTTGGGTTTCTAGGATTTATGGTTTTAAATAATATTGACTATTTCACCGAAAAGAATTTATTATATAATGAATACCAGTAAGTTAAGGCAGGTAACCGATGATCGACAAGCGCGGCCCCGTGCCGCTTTACATCCAACTTAAAAACGAGCTGCTGGATAATATCCGCCGCGAGGTATGGCCTGCGGGGGCGCAGATACCCACGGAGCAGGCGCTGATGGGCCAGTACAGCGTCGGCCGCGCGACGATCCGGCAGGCCGTGTCCATGCTCGAAAACGAGGGGTACTTAAAAAAGCGCCACGGTATCGGCACGTTCGTCGCGCGAAGGGTGCCTTCGTTTGGCTTCGAGCCTCTCATCAGCCTCACCTATTCGCTTTCCGCCAAGGGTATCCACGCGCGCAATGTGATCGCGGACAAAGGCGTGATCGACACGGACGAAGCGCTGCGCGCGCGCATGAAGACTACCGAGCCGCGCCTGTTCTTTCTTCGCCGCCTGCGCTACGGGGACAACACCCCCATCGCCATCGAGGAATCGTACTTTTCCGAAGCGTTCAGCGCCATAGAATCGCAGCACGATTTGACCGGCTCGCTGGCCAAGCTGCTGCTTAAAGAGCTATGCGTCACCATACGCAAGGTGGAGCAGGTTGTCGTGCCGCGCACGCCCACGCCTGCCGAACGTAAAATTTTCGGTATCGGCAAAGATATCCCCGTGCTGGACCTCGAGCGCTGGATCTACATCGAAGGCGAACACAACCCATACTACTACCTCAATTTCATCATCCCGAGCAACATCTATTCATTATCCGGATTTTAGTACCATTTGTTGACGAAAAGGTATTTTTCGCATATAATAACAATATAGACATTCGGACGTCCGTATGAGGTATTATATGGTATCGTTGCGTACTAAAATTGAGCGGCAGCTTCAGACTGAAGTCAGCAAAAACATATCGTGCCGCGAATGGCATTCCTCCGTCATACTCGAAGGCGAAGCAAACGCGTGGGACGACGTCGTGCGCGCAGGTAAATTGGCCGCAAACCGCGGCTACAAGGGCGTGGTGAACCGCGTTACCGTGCCCGGCCTCATCATACCCGATATCCGAAAACCGCTGCTGCGCGACAATTTCCTCGAAGGCCGCGAGACGGACGTGCTCGTCATCGGCGGCGGCATCATCGGCTGCGCTATCGCGCGCGAGCTTTCCAAGTGGAACATATCGGTACTGCTCGTGGATAAGGAAGACGACGTCGCGATGCACACCACCTCGCGCAATGACGGCATGGTGCACCCCGGCTTCGAACCTAAACCCGGCACTAAAAAAGCGTTTTACAATGTGCGCGGCAACCGATTGTACGAACAGGTCGCAAAAGAACTCAATGTACCCTTTCACAGAACCGGGTCCACAATACTCTACAACCGGCATTGGATGCGCGCCCTCGTTCCGGTGTTCCAATTGCGGGCGCACAAAAACGGCGTAGAAGGCGCACGCCACATGCCGCTGCCAGAGCTTCTAGAGCGCGAGCCGCACCTGTGCCGCGATATCGCGGGCGCGCTGTACCTGCCCTCCACCGCTCACATCTCGCCCTATAAAACCGCCGTCGCATATGCCGAAAACGCCGTGACGAACGGCGCGCAGATATCACTCAACACCATCGTTACCTCCATGGAAAAGCAGCACGGGCGCATATTATCCGTCGCCACCAACCGCGGGCGCGTGTTCCCCAAAGTCGTCGTCAACGCGGCGGGCGTATGCAGCGACCTCATTGCAGATATGGCGGATGACCAGTTCTTTTCCATCCATCCGCGAAAAGGGCAAACCGCGTATCTCGACAAGAAGAAGGGCTATCTGCTATACTCTGTAGTAGCGATGCCGAGCCTTAGCACGGCGCGCGGCGCCACCAAGGGCGGCGGCCTCGTCAAAACGGTGGACGGCAACATACTCGTAGGGCCGGATGCTATGGAGCAGCCGTTCCGCGAGGATTACACGACCAGCCGCGGCAATATTCAGGCCATACTCGCAAAGCACCTGCCGCTGATTCCGCAGCTCTCCCCCGCCGACGTGATCAACTACAGCGCGGGCGTACGCGCGGCCACCTATGAAGAAGACTTCATCGTCGAGGCTTCCGAATATATCGAGAACCTCGTACACGCGGCGGGCATACAGTCTCCCGGCCTCGCTTCCGCTCCCGCCATCGCGGAGGACATCGAAAAGATCACCTGCGGCCTGCTCTCCAGGCAGATGCAGGTTTGCCCCAAACCGGGCTGGAACCCGAACAGGCGCGCCATCCCCTGCCTCGCCGATATGAGCGAGGAAGCGCGCAGCACTTTGATCCGCCTGCGGCCCGAATACGGGCGTATCGTCTGCCGCTGCGAAGAAGTCAGCGAGGGCGAAATCATCGATGCGATACGCTCGCCCGTACCCGCGCGCAGCGTGGACGCCGTGAAGCGCCGTGTGCGCGCCGGCATGGGGCGCTGCCAGGGCGGCTTCTGCCAGAGCGCGGTGATGCGCATACTCG
>CAZLRM010000058.1:0-8485 GCA_964561895.1 uncultured Christensenellaceae bacterium
TCAGGGCCAGTCACCCTGCTGCCAACTAACGCATGGCGGCTCGTCAGCGCCTAAACCATCCCGATGATCTCAGCGCTGCGGCTCCGGGGTGAGCTTTACTCCGGTTCGCGTCCGCCTTGCACCGCCCGGCGGCTCTCTTGACGCGCTTCCTTTGCTACTTTCCCCTTCACAGCTTTTAACATATAATTATAATTATTATATGCAGGTATAGCTGCGCTGTCAACGGTTGATTTTTGATAAACCACAACCCGGGAAAATGCCCGTATCGGCGTCTACTCTATTTAAACACTATACCTCTGTTATTTCGAATCCTTTTCTGATAAACTAGGCGATAAGAATTATCGTTTTTTACCCGGAGGATACGCATGAATCAGCTGACAAGCGTTCTTACAATTTTGCTGCCCGTAATCATTATGCCCATACTCGGCATCGTCTGCCGAAGGGCGGGGTTGCTTAAAAAGGAGGGCATCAGCGGCCTCAAGGCAGTGGTGGTAAACATCTGCCTGCCCGCAGTGCTGCTGAAAGCGTTTTACAAAGCGGAATACACGCCGCGCATTGTTGTCGTTACCGCGGTAATGTTCCTCGTTTGCATCGCGGCGCTCGCGCTGGGATTCGGCATTAAAAGAATACTGCGCAGCAATTCGCGCCCGCTGCCGTTTCTGATGACCGGCTTTGAGGCGGGCATGCTGGGGTACGCGCTTTACGCGCTGCTGATGGGTTCGATCACGCCCTTTGCCACAGTGGACTTGGGGCAGGTGCTGTTCGTGTTTTCAGTCTATTTTACAATACTTAAAAAAAGCGAGGGCGGTACGCTTAAAGATTCATTTAAGTCGATGATCACATCCCCCGTAATACTGTCCATCGCGCTGGGAGTGATATTAGGCGCTTCCGGCCTGGGGCAGCGCCTTGACGAAAGCGCCGCAGGCTCCGCCGTGCAGGGCGTGCTCGATTTCGTTTCCGCGCCCACCGCCGCGATCATACTGCTCGTAGTCGGGTTCGATCTGGAGTTCAAAAAAGGTAGCGTTTCGCGCGCGCTGGCCGCTTCTTTCATCCGCCTTGTCATCATGGCAGCGCTTTGCGCGCTCACGCTGCTGATAGTGAGCGCCTTAACGCCTGTGGACGAACCGCTGAAATGGGCTTTTATACTCATGTTTCTGCTGCCGCCGCCTTATGTGCTGCCCGTTTTTACGCATGACGAGAGCGAGAACGCGTTCGTTTCCGCCACGCTGTCGATATCCACGCTCATTGCGCTTGCCGCTTTTGCGGCAATCACGGTAATACTTGCGTAGCGGCCTTTCGGCCCGAAGTACGCAATATGACGAAGCTGTAACTGTACCAAACACGGCTCCCGGAATAAGCGCAGCTGATTTACTCACCGTGCTGCGAGCCGCTATTGTTTCTGCGCTTTTCAAGCCATGGTTTCAACTCCTGCCGCCAGCAGCGCAGCAGCGCGGCGGCGACCAGAAAAACACCGAATACGGTTTTGAGCGTCTGCGTATCAAAAGCGGATGCAATAAGATAACCGCCGACGCTGCCGGCAAGGCCGAAGGACGCGATAATAAGCGCATGCCGAATATTCACATTTTTTTTGCGGATATGCGAAGCCAGTGCGAAAAGTGCCATCGGCAGGTACGCGAACAGCGTCATGCCTTGCGCCGTATGCTGCTCCGCACCCATCGCCAACGTCAGCGCAGGAATCAGCACGATGCCGCCGCCCAGCCCCATGCCGCCCGCAATGCCAAACACAACGCCCATCAGCGCATAGATCAAAGCAGTGTCCAAATGCCCGAAGCCAGCATGAGCAGCGTAAATATGCAGTTGAGCACGCGCGTTTTCACGCGTCGCAGCGCCCACGCGCCCAGCAGCCCGCCCAAAGCTGCGCCGCCGCACAGCCACAGCGTACTGCCAAGCGGCACATATCCCCCCGTGCCATACAGCATTGCGGACACGGCACAGATGGGAAGCATCACCGCAAGCGATGTCGCATGCGCTTTTTTTTCGTCCGTACCCGCGCGCTCCAGCCCCTCCACGATCGCGATGCCTCCGCCCGAGCCGAACATGCCCGCAATCAAACCGCAGGCTGCCCCGGCCACCGCCGTTTTCGCTTTCTTTTTCATGCGCTCACCCCGAAGTTATTGTCTGCTGACCGTCACAGACATATACTTTTTCCCAAAGAATAAGCGTTGAGGCTCTTTTTTAAGTTTCTATTTTTCTGCGATAATATCATTCTGTTATACCGATCCGGCTTTCGATGGAAATATCCAGTCTGCACCCTGCTGGGGATATTCTTTCTATCATTAAAATATGTAATAAAATATATTTCACAATGAATTGATTCGCGGCGTTATTGCGTTTACGCAACATATTGATATAATAATGTAGATGGACAAGCTGGACGAAAACAAAATCCGTGAGCTTTCGCCCGTGGCGCTGGCTTACATCGGCGACACGATATATGACCTCTTCGTGCGCTCGTATCTCGTGCGGCACAGGGTTGGCCGCATTGAGGAGATGCACAAGGCCGCATCCGGCGTGGTGAATGCGCGCTCTCAGGCGCAGGCTGCGCTGATGCTGGAAGGCGGTTTTACGGAACGCGAGGCACAAATTTTTCGCGCAGGAAGGAACGCAAAGTCCGCGCCGCCCAAAAACATGAGCCGCGAGGATTATTCGCTCGCGACGGGGCTGGAAGCCGTATTCGGCTATTTATATCTTACGGGGCAGGAAGCGCGCACACAAGCGCTGATGGCTGCCGTAATCGATCATTTTTTAGGGGGAAGCAGCCATGCCTGAGGCCACTTTAAGCGTCAAACTGTTATCATTTTCGCCCGATGCGGAAAAACTAACCGCAATGGCGTCCAAGCTCTGTTACAGCCCGGCGCATATCGAAGATATCGAAGACGGGCTGACAGATGACGCAGCGGCGGATTATATCCAAAAGATCGTCGATCTGGGGCACCTCTCGACGATAGAGCACGCGAGCTTCACGTTCGGCATCGAGGGCGTATCGCGCACGCTGCTCGCGCAGATCACGCGGCACCGCATCGCGAGCTTCTCGGTGCAGTCGCAGCGCTACGTGAGCTACAGCGGCGGTTTTGGCTACATCGTGCCTCCCGCGATACGGGAACTGGGCGAAGCTGCGGTTGCAAAGTACGAGGCGCAGATGGCGCAGATGCAAAGCTGGTATGACGAATGGCGCGGGGCGCTGGGCGGATCGGGCGAAAAATCCAACGAGGACGCGCGGTTCGTGCTGCCCGGTGCGTGCGAGACGCGCATGCTGCTGACGATGAACGCGCGCGAGCTGCTGCACTTCTTCTCTCTGCGTTGCTGCAACCGCGCCCAATGGGAGATACGTGCGCTCGCGTGGCAGATGCTAAAGCTTGCGCATGAAGCCGCGCCCGCGTTGTTTAAAAACGCCGGCCCGTCCTGCGTGCGCGGCGCGTGCGGCGAAGGCCGCATGTCCTGCGGGCAGTCCGTCAAGGTGCGCAGCGAACACAGCGAATTGATGAAAGGTTAAATAGATGGACATCATATACGGCCGCAATACCGTTAAGGCCGCAATTAAATCGGGCCGCTCACTCGACAAGCTGCTTGCGGCCAAGGAATTGAACGATCCCAGTGTACGCGAGATTTTAACGCTCGCGGCGCAGCGTCATATCCCCATCACGCGCGTGGACAGGCACAAGCTGGACAGCCTCACGATGCCATTCGGGCACGACGGAAAGCCCGCAAACCACCAAGGCGTCGTCGCGGTAACGCCCGTGCTGGAGTATGCCGAGGTTGAAGATATCCTCAATCTTGCGGCGCAGCGCGGCGAGCCGCCGTTTATCATACTGCTTGACGGCATTACAGACGAAGGAAACCTGGGCTCCATCATCCGCAGTGCGGAGGTTTTAGGTGCGCATGGCGTAGTCATCACCAAGCACCACAGTGCATCGCTTTCGGCGGCAGTCTGCAAAGCGGCATCTGGCGCGGCAGAGCTGCTGCCCGTCGCTAAGGTGACCAACCTCACAATGGCGATCGAACAGCTAAAGGAAAAGAATGTTTGGATCGTCGCAGCGGACGCCTCTGCGCCGCCCGCGAATACGGTCAATATGACCGGTGCGATCGCGATTGTGATAGGCGCGGAGGGCGAAGGTATCTCGCGGCTCGTGCTTCAATCTTGCGACTTAAAGGCTTGCATACCGATGAAAGGAAAAACCGGTTCATTGAACGCGGCAGTGGCGGCCGCAGTGCTGATGTACGAAAAGACGCGTCAGGATGCAGCGAAGCCACAGTGATGCAGCCGCGGAACCTAAATTAACCTAACCATATGCGTATTATTTAAAATAAATACCCGCATATGTTCCCATTGGATTCGCATGATATTGACTGCTATATATTTAAACAGTATAATATTTTATTAAGCAGCCAATTCGGAGGACAAACCTTGAGCACAATGAGAAAACCCTCGCTTGAAGAATTGCACGCAAATTACGGAACAATGTCAGATGAAGCGATTGCCGAGCTTGCGCGCGATTTCGACGGAGACGCGATGGAGTTTCTGCTCAACAAATATAAAAATTTTGTACGCGCTAAAGCGCGCTCGTATTTTTTAATCGGGGCAGACCGCGAGGACATCGTTCAGGAAGGCATGATCGGGCTTTATAAGGCTGTACGTGATTACCGCCCCACACGTATGACATCGTTCCGCGCTTTCGCGGAACTTTGCGTAACACGCCAGATCATTACCGCCATTAAAACAGCCACGCGCCAAAAACACCGTCCGCTTAATTCCTACGTTTCCTTAAGCAAGCCTGCGTACGATGAGGAAAGCGACCGTACCATGCTGGACGTGATTTCGAGCGCTAAAATATCGAATCCCGAAGAGATCATCATCGGCCGTGAGGATTTTTCCTCTATCGAGGCTAAGATGGGCAGAATACTTTCTCCGCTTGAGATGCAGGTATTAAAGAAATACATAGAAGGCAAATCCTACTTTGAAGTGGCGGAAGAACTGAACCGCAGTGTTAAATCCGTAGACAACGCGCTTCAGCGTATCAAAAACAAGCTTGAAAAGCTTGTTTCCACCGAGCGCGGAGAGTAAGTCCAAAATAAAAATGCGCCAAAGCGGCGTATTATAAAGGTAAAATCCGTTTTCTTAAATGTCAGGCCATTATGCTAGGGGTACGGGCTGTCTGGGCGAATGCTCAGAAACGCTTCAGACAGCCCCTTTTTTTATATGATTCCGTTGCCCACGAGATAACCGATTACCAGCGCAGCAATCAATATCACAAACAGTATCGCGATAATGATATTCAGCGATTTTACCGTAAGCGGCACACGCTCCAAGAGCTTGTCGTACCAGCCTTCTTTTCTGCGCGTAATGGGGTCGGGCCTTTTGCCGTCCCACTGGTTTCCTGATTCACTCATACTATTTCTTCGCAACGTACTTGCGGATATCGAGCGCAACCGCGATGATGATAACCACGCCCTGCACCACATAGGTGTAGGAAGTCTCTACGCCCATGAACTGCATCGCGATTTTAAGCAGCTCGAACACCAAAACGCCGATCAGTATGCCGCTGATGCGGCCGATACCGCCGTTCGTGGAAACGCCGCCGATCGTGCAGCCTGCAATCGCTTCAAGCTCGTAGCCCATGCCCATGTTGACCGACGCGCCGCCTGCCTTTGCACCCAGCAGGAAGCCCGCGATGCCGTACATCAATCCCGCGGTCGCATAGATGACAATCTTCGTTTTGGCGGTGTTGATGCCGGACACCTCGGCGGAGTTCTCGTTGCCGCCGATCGCGTACATGTATTTACCATGCGGTGTTTTGTTATAGACGAACCACATGACGGCACCGATCGCCAATGCGATTAAGCCCAAATATGGAAGCAGCTGAATTCCAAAAAGCGATCCGGACGACATCTCGGTATAGTCCGCACGGAGGCCGCCGATTGGCTGAGCCCCGGTATAAACAAGGCACGCGCCGTAGACGATCGTCTGCATACCCAGCGTAGCGATAAACGGCGGTACGTTCAGGTACGCGACAACCAAGCCGTTGAGCACCCCGATAATCACGCAGACCAGCGCTACGCCGAGCAGCACCAATATCATCGGCGGTTCGCCCATATCGGGATAAACCTTGCCCGAATAGTCAAAACGCTGCATAAACGTTGCGCCAAGACACGCGGCGAGACCAACGGCACGGCCTGCGGAAAGGTCCGTACCCTTTGTAATGAGGCATCCCGATACGCCGACCGCGATGATAAACCGGACTGCGGTATTGCTGATCAGGTTTTTAAAGTTATACATCGTAAAGAACGTGGGCCGCAGAATGCCGACCACGACCGCAGCGCCTACCATAAAAATGATCATGGCGTTATTGAGAAGAAAATTACCGAACGTTTTTTTCTCTTGCATATCGTCCTCCGTAATCAGGAAACAAAGCGCGTGGCCAGTTCCATGATGATTTCTTGATCCATTTCATTGTCTCCGATAATTCCGGTCACGCGCCCGTCGCACATGACCATGATGCGGTCGGCCATACCGATGAGTTCCGGCATCTCGGAACTGATCATGATGATGCTCTTTCCTTGTCTTGCAAGTTCTGCGATAATACAGTATATCTCATATTTCGCGCCTACGTCAATGCCGCGCGTCGGCTCATCCATGATCAGCACATCCGGGTCGTTCGCGAGCCAGCGGCTGACGATCACCTTCTGCTGGTTGCCGCCGGAAAGGGACTGCATCTTCGTCTTAATCGAAGGCGTCTTAATGCTGAGCTTATTGACGTTATCCTTCACGAGCTGTTCAATCTTTTTATCGTTAAGCATAATCTTGAAATTGAGATATTGCTGCAATGAAGCAATCGAAATATTGTCCGCCACCGATAATACACCAAATATGCCGCTGCCGCGCCGGTCTTCCGTGAGCAGCGCAATACCATGATTGATCGCATCCTTGGGACGCGTAATCTTCAGTTTTTTGCCAAGGTAAGTAATATTGCCGTGTGTAACCGCGCGAAGCCCGAAGAGCCCTTCCATGAGCTCGGTGCGCTGCGCGCCCACCAAACCGGCGACTCCCAGTATCTCGCCTTTCCTGAGTTCAAAGCTGACGTTACGGAAGGACTTGGCATGGATAGAGGTGTAGTTCTCCACCTTGAGCACTACCTCACCCGGAACATTTTCCTTTTTCGGATATAAATTCGTCAGCTCGCGGCCCACCATTCTGGTAATAATCATATCCGTAGTAAGCTCGTTAGCCGGCCACGTGCCTATATATTTTCCGTCTCGCATGATCGTGACTTCGTCTGAGATTTGCAGTATTTCCTCCATCTTATGCGAGATATAGATGATCGCGCACCCTTGAGATTTCAGTTTATTGATGATGGTGAACAGCTGCTCCACTTCGTTGCGCGTGAGTGACGAGGTCGGTTCGTCCAAGATCAAAATTTTTGAATTGGCGGACACCGCCTTGGCGATCTCGACGAGCTGCGTCTGGGAAACCGACAGCGTAGAAAGCTTCGCCTTCGGGTTAAAATTCATGCCGAGCGATGTAAGCAGGTTTGCCGTATCATTATACATTTTATTGTGATCTACGATTTTGATGAACCCGAGCAGCTTCTTTGTGGGATAGCGCCCGCAGTATATGTTTTCCGCTATGGAACGGTCCGGAATCGGCTGCAGTTCCTGATGCACCATCGCGATACCCTTCCGGAGCGCGTCAAACGGATTATCAATCCTGATATGTACCCCGTTAAAAAGCAGTTCGCCGGCGTCCATCTTGTAAACGCCGAACAAACATTTCATGAGCGTGGATTTTCCCGCGCCGTTTTCTCCCATTAACGCATGTACGCTTCCCGACCGCAGATGCAGTTCAACGTTATCCAGCGCTTTCACACCCGGGAACGACTTGCACACGCCCTTCATTTCGAGCAAATAATCCGCCATATTGCCCCCCTGTTCCCTGTATTCATTCCCCAATATAAGGAATTGCGTGTGATTAAATCACACGCAATTCCCGTTGGTACAAATGTAATTAAGCGACCTTCTGGTAGTCAACCCAGATGTAGGTTTCGTTGGCTTCGCCGCTGAGGTACTTGACCGCCGCATCCACAGCGCTGTGGGACTGGCCAATGTGGTCATTCAGCACGGTACCGGTCATCGTTCCGGCTTTAACCATATCCTGGCACTCCTGAAGAGCATCCACGCCCACGAGGTAGATATCCTCGCCGACTTTGCGATTCGCAGCCGTGATCGCCTGATAAGCGCCCAGCGCCATACCGTCGTTGTTGCAGAAGATAACGTCGATCTTCGCGCCGAACTGGGACAGCGCATTCGCAGCCAGTTCCTGGCCCTTCTCCTGCGCCCAGTCTCCGCGCTGTTTGAACAGCTCTTCAACCTTGATTCCGGCATCCGTCAGAGCTTTGATTGAGAACTCGGTACGATACTGAGCATCCACGTTCTCCGGGTCGCCCATGATCATGACGTACCTGACCGTGCC
>CAZLRM010000059.1:0-8329 GCA_964561895.1 uncultured Christensenellaceae bacterium
GCTTAAAATGACCCAGTGCGGGCTGCCCAAGGAGATGGCGCTGGAGCTTTTCAAGCCTTTTGTAATGAAGAAGCTCGTGGAAGACGGCCTCGCGCATAACATCAAGAGCGCGAAGCGCATGGTGGAGCGCGTACGCCCCGAAGTTTGGGGTGTGCTGGAGCACGTGATCAAGGATCACCCGGTGCTTTTGAACCGCGCCCCGACGCTGCATCGTCTCGGCATCCAGGCGTTCGAGCCGGTGCTGGTGGAAGGCAAGGCTTTAAAGCTTCATCCGCTCGCCTGTACCGCGTACAACGCGGACTTTGACGGCGACCAGATGGCCGTGCACGTACCGCTCTCGGTGGAAGCGCAGGCGGAGTGCCGTTTCCTCATGCTCGCCGCCAACAACATATTGAAGCCGCAGGACGGCAAGCCCGTGGTCAGCCCGACGCAGGACATGGTAATGGGCAGCTATTATTTGACGATACACCGTGAAGGCGCAAAGGGTGAGGGCAGCTATTTTGCTTCGCCCGAAGAAGCGGTCATCGCGTACCAGACGGGAGAGGTTGACCTGCAGGCGATGGTGAATGTGCGCTTTACAAAAGAGGCAGGCGGACAGGTGAGGAGCCGGATGATCAAAACGACGCCAGGCCGCATCATATTCAACGAAGCGATTCCGCAGGATTTGGGATTTGTGGACAGGACGCAGCCGGACAGCGACCTGATGCTTGAGATCGACTTCCTCGTGGGCAAAAAACAGCTCGGCAAGATCGTAGACTACTGCTACCGCAGTAAGGGCGAGACCGCGACTTCCGCGATGCTTGACGAAATCAAGCGGCTCGGCTTTCATTATTCCACACTGGGCGCCATCACGATCAGCGTCAGCGATATCGTGATCCCCGAGGAGAAGGCGGAGCTTTTAGCCACAGCCGAAGAGAAGGTTGTGGATATTGAAAAGAAATTTAAGAGAGGCTTTTTGACAAACGCCGAAAGAAAAGAAAACGTAATCAAGGTGTGGGCGGATACGACCAATAAGGTAACGGATGCGCTTATGAAGAGCCTGTCCGAATTTAACCCGGTATACATGATGGCCAACTCCGGCGCGAGAGGGTCCACGAATCAGATCCGCCAGCTTGCGGGCATGCGCGGCCTTATGGCCGATCCGTCAGGTGAGATCATCGAGATTCCGATCCGCGCGAACTTCCGTGAAGGCCTTACCGTTCTCGAATTCTTTATTTCGACGCATGGCGCAAGAAAAGGCCTTGCCGATACTGCGCTTCGAACCGCCGACTCCGGTTATCTGACACGCCGTCTCGTGGACGTCAGCCAGGATGTGATCGTGCGCGAAAACGATTGCCTGAAGGAAGGCGATACCGTGCGCGGCGTCTGGGCGGAGGATATTATGAACGGCAAAGAAGTGATTGAGCCGTTTACCGACCGCATCGTGGGGCGCTACGCGGCTGCGGATATCATCGACCCCAATTCGGGCGAGGTGATCGTCAAGACCAACGATTTCATTACGCATGACCACTGCGAGAGGATAAAAAAAGCGGGTATTAAAGGCGCTTCTATCCGCTCGGCGCTCACATGCCGGACGCGGCATGGTATCTGTGCGAAGTGCTATGGTGCGGATATGTCGTCCGGCAAGACAGTCAGCATCGGCGAAGCGGTGGGTATCATCGCGGCGCAGTCTATTGGCGAGCCGGGCACGCAGCTTACGATGAGAACGTTCCACACGGGCGGCGTCGCGGGCGAGGATATTACGCACGGCCTGCCGCGCGTCGAGGAGCTTTTCGAAGCGAGAAAGCCCAAAGGCCTCGCGGTGATTAGTGATATCGCAGGCAAGATTTCGCTCGGCGACAATAAGAAAAAGCTCGAGGTCACGGTGACCGGCGAAGACGGCGTCGCGGAGATCTATCCGATACCGTTTGGTTCGCGCGTGAAAGTGAAGGACGGGGACGTGATCGAGGCGGGCGATGAACTCACCGAAGGTTCAATCAACCCGAACGACATTTTAAAGATCAAGGGCGCTAAGGGTGTTCAGGCGTATCTGTTAAAGGAAGTACAGATGGTGTACCGTCTGCAGGGTGTGGAGATATCCGACAAACACATTGAGGTCATCATCCGCTCGATGCTTAAAAAGTGCAAGGTGGAGGATGCGGGCGATACCGATATGTTGCCGGGTGCGTTGGTGGATATCCATCACTTCGACGCCGAGAACGAACGTATGATCGCACAGGGATTAAAGCCCGCGATGGCGAAGCGTGTGCTGCTTGGCATCACAAAAGCGTCGCTCGCAACGGACTCGTTCCTGTCGGCGGCTTCATTCCAGGAGACGACACGCGTGCTGACCGAAGCTGCGATCAAGGGGAAGACCGACCCGCTTCTGGGTCTCAAAGAAAACGTCATCATTGGCAAGCTGATCCCGGCGGGTACGGGTATGAAGCGGTATAAGAATATCGACGTGATTAAAAATATATTAAACGAAGATATTCATATCGGGCACAGCAGTATTGCGCTGCCCGAATATGAAAGCGGCAAGGAGCTGCGTGTCGAGCTGTAGTAATGTGTGCATAAAGGGGTAACGGGTCATGGCGAAAAATGAAAATTGCAGTGCAAGCGACAGCGTACTTTGCAAATGGCTGGACAGGGATTGCAAGGACTGTTATATTCAGACGATCAAAAAAGACGAGGCGGATGAAGCTTTAGGGAACTTCAATGTCACGCTTTCGCTTTTGCCGGAAGGGTTCGATGAATTACAGGCAGAGCAGTGCGCTTTCTGTAAAGGAGAGGCTAAAAATAAGCGTGCCGGCTTTGCCATTGTCGATCTGGCGCACAGTGAGCCAGAGTATAAAAGGGGCATGTTCTTCGGCTTCGGTAAAAAGGTACGCCAGCGCGTTGGCTCGCTGATGCCTGTATCGATCTCGATATGCAGGGGATGCCGTACTTCGCTGCGGCTGGCCGAGACTTTCAAGTGGCTGAGCATATTGGTTCTCGTCGGAATATCGGTTGCTGTGATGTGCGTGCCTTCTGTCGGTATGGTAATCAGCGGCGTAAGTTCCGCGCTGCCTTTTGGTATTGTGATCGTCGCAGGAGCCCTCGGCTATTATCTGGGCAAAGTATTTTCCGCTCTTTATGTGAAAGCAAACAGCAGCCGTGTGGCATTCAACATATTCGATATCCCGGCAGGCGCCGAGATGAAGCGCAAGGGGTGGTTCACTTTGCAGGATGACGGCGAAGTCACACGCGTGTTGTTTTCAAAAAAATCGCACACGCGCAAACTTTCCGACATCGGATATGTCCTCGACAAAGCTGATGAGCCCGGCGGCGACGACAGCGATATGAAGCATTGACAAGCTTTTTTCCTGATGATAAAATGGCACTGCTGTGTTTTTTTGAGGGTGATCCGGACTTAAAAGCAAAGGGAATCCCGGAGGATATGCATTGAACATGGTCGAAGAGCTTTCAAGCCCTCAAAGCAGGGTGGCGGGCTTGAAGCAGGTGCTGCGTTATGCGAGGCTGGGAGCGCTCCAAAAGGTCTATATCGCACGGGACGCGGATGAGGAGATTACGGCGCATCTGCGTGCCGTATGCGAAAAGCACGATATACCGGTGGACACGGCATATACGATGCACCAGATCGGAAGCGCGTGCGGTTTGGAGGTAGGCAGCGCGTGCGCGGGCGTGCTTAAAAGCGAAAGGTAATTATCCCTCATTGGGTTGCGAGGGGTTCGCATATAGGAATGCAAGAGGAAAGGAGGATAACAAGAGTAATCTATGCCAACAATCAATCAACTGGTAAAACAGGGCAGGGAAACGGCTACAACGAAGAGCGCGTCGCCGATACTGAAGGAGTGCCCGCAGAAGCGCGGTGTGTGCCTCACAGTTAGGACGATGACCCCGAAGAAGCCGAATTCGGCTCTGCGTAAAATCGCGAGGATTCGCCTGGTAAACGGTATGGAAGGTACGGCGTACATTCCGGGTATCGGCCACAATCTGCAGGAGCACTCGGTGGTGCTCATCAGAGGCGGCAGGGTTAAGGATCTGCCGGGCGTGAGATATCATATCGTTCGCGGTGCGCTGGACAGCGCGGGTGTAGCGGACAGAAAGCAGGCGCGCAGCAAGTATGGCGCGAAACGTCCCAAAAAGTAATTGAGGAGGAACAGATATGCCAAGACGCGGAGGCGCTCCAAAGCATGATGTTCTGCCTGACCCGATATTTAATTCCATTGTCGTCACAAAGCTGATCAACCAGATCATGCTGGACGGTAAAAAAGGGACGGCGCAGACCATCTGTTATGACGCTTTTGATATTATTAAAGAGAAGCTGAACATAGAGCCTTTGGAGGTGTTCGAGAAGGCGATGGATAACATTATGCCTGTGCTCGAAGTGAAGGCTCGAAGAGTCGGCGGCGCGACCTACCAGGTGCCTATTGAGGTGCGGCCGGAAAGAAGGCAGACGCTCGGTATTCGCTGGCTGGTCACAAATACAAGAAAACGAAACGAGAGAACGGCCAAACAGCGGCTTGCTGCCGAGATTATGGACGCCTATAACGGCACCGGCGGCAGCGTGAAAAAGCGCGAGGATATGCACAAGATGGCGGAAGCCAATAAGGCGTTCGCGCATTACCGCTGGTAGATAAGAGGAGGAGACTTTGTCCAGGAAATTCCCGCTGGAGAAAACAAGAAATATTGGCATCATGGCGCACATCGACGCGGGCAAGACCACTACAACCGAACGTGTGCTGTTCTATACGGGCATGACGTATAAGCTGGGCGAGGTGCATGATGGCGACGCCGTAATGGATTGGATGGAGCAGGAGCAGGAACGTGGCATCACGATCACCTCTGCCGCTACCACCGCAGTCTGGCGCGATTGTTGCATCAACATTATTGACACACCCGGCCACGTTGACTTCACGGTCGAGGTCGAGCGATCATTACGCGTGCTGGACGGCGCGGTTGCAGTTTTCTGTGCAAAGGGCGGCGTGGAACCGCAGTCCGAAACGGTGTGGCGGCAGGCAGCTAAGTATAATGTGCCGTGCATCGCGTATGTGAACAAGATGGACATCATGGGTGCAGACTTTTTCAATGTCATCGCCATGATGAGAGACAGATTAAAAACCAACCCCGTACCCATCCAATTACCTATCGGAGCGGAGGAGACGTTTGTCGGAATGGTCGATCTGATCGACATGAACGCGATCATATACGACGACGTATTGGGAAAAGAGCTTGAGCACGTCTCCATTCCTGACGGCATGAAGGAGCTTGCCGAAGAATACCACGAGAAGCTCATCGAGTCGGTCGCGGAGTATGACGACAAGCTGCTCGAAAAGTTCTTTGAGGGTGAGAAGATCAGCCGCGAGGAACTGATTACGGCAATACGTAAGGCAACCATCGCGCTTAAAATCGTACCCGTGACGTGCGGTTCATCGTACCGCAACAGGGGAGTACAGCCGCTGCTCGATTCGATTGTGGATTTTATGCCTTCACCGCTTGACATCCCGCCTGTGACGGGAATAAACAGCAAAGGCGAAGAAGAAATCCGCAAAGCGGACGATTCGGAGCCGTTTTCGGCGCTGGCGTTTAAGATCATGCAGGATCCGTTTGTGGGTAAGCTCGCGTTCATTCGCGTGTATTCCGGCACATTAAAAGCCGGTGCTACCGCTTTTAACTCCACGAAGGATAAGCGGGAGCGGATTGGCAGGCTTCTTCAGATGCACGCCAACTCGCGTGAAGAGATCGATGAGGTTCACGCGGGCGATATTGCCGCGGTTGTGGGCTTCAAGCTGATCAGCACGGGCGATACGCTGTGTGATGACAAGCACCCGATCGCACTTGAAACGATGGAGTTCCCCAAGCCCGTGATCGAGGTGGCGATAGAGCCCAAGACGAAAGCGGGCCAGGAGAAGATGTCGATCGCTTTACAGCGCCTTTCGGAGGAAGACCCGACGTTTCGCGCCTATACGGATTCGGAGACCGGCCAGACGATCATCGCCGGTATGGGCGAACTGCATCTGGAGATCATCGTAGACCGTATGATGCGCGAATACAAGGTGGAAGCCAAGGTGGGCAAGCCTCAGGTTTCTTACCGTGAGTCGATCACGAAGTCGGTAAAGGCTGTCGGTATGTACAAGAAGCAGACAGGCGGCCATGGCCAGTACGGCCACGCCGTATTGGAGCTTGAACCGCTTGAGCCGGGCGCAGGCTATGAGTTTGTCGATAAGATTGTGGGCGGCGTGGTTCCGAAGGAATTCATACAGCCCATAAACGAGGGTATTCAGGAGGCAGCCAAAAACGGTGTGCTCGCAGGTTACGAAGTTGTCGATTTCAGGGCGACGCTCGTGGACGGCAGCTACCATGAGGTGGACAGCTCTGAGATCGCGTTTAAGATCGCGGGATCGATGGCCTTTAAGGAAGGCATGAGGAAAGCTTCTCCCGTACTGCTTGAGCCGATGATGTCGGTGGAAGTGGTGATGCCGGAGGAGTACCTGGGCGACGTGATGGGCAACCTGAACGCGCGCAGGGGGCGTATTGAAGGCACTGAGATCAGAGGCGGGGCGCAGGTTGTCCATGCGGTCGCACCGCTCTCGGAGATGTTCGGCTATGCGACAGACCTTCGGAGCCGGACCCAGGGAAGAGGCCTGTTTACGATGCAGTTCTCGCATTACAGCGAGGTACCTAAAAGTATCGCGGAGAAACTTGTCGTAAGCTGAATGAAGTCCTGTTAAAACGGGCTGGAAATGTGCAGAAGGTGCATTTGACAGGCCGTTCAATAATGATTAAAATGATGAACAAGAAGGATTAGGAGGAGAAAACCATGGCAAAAGCGAAGTTTGAAAGAAACAAACCCCACGTAAACATTGGAACGATCGGTCATGTGGACCACGGCAAGACAACGCTTACGGCTGCGATAAC
The DNA here is from genome assembly GCA_964561895.1 of uncultured Christensenellaceae bacterium. Classification (GTDB taxonomy): domain Bacteria; phylum Bacillota; class Clostridia; order Christensenellales; family SZUA-584; genus JAEWCC01. The sequence goes on from CAZLRM010000059.1 coordinate 6,901, forward strand.
GATGACTCTGGCGCAAGAGGGCAAGGCAGCGGTAATGAAGTATGACGAAATCGACAAGGCGCCGGAAGAAAAAGAGAGAGGCATCACGATCAACACGTCTCACGTTGAATATGAGACGGATAGCCGCCACTATGCGCATGTGGACTGCCCGGGCCATGCCGACTACGTCAAGAATATGATCACTGGCGCTGCGCAGATGGATGGTGCGATACTCGTTGTTTCCGCAGCGGATGGCCCGATGCCCCAGACCCGTGAGCACATACTGCTCGCCCGTCAGGTGAACGTGCCTTATATCGTTGTTTTCCTGAATAAAGTAGACCAAGTAGATGACGAGGAGCTTTTAGAGCTGGTTGAGATGGAAGTCCGCGATCTGCTGTCTTCATACGAGTTCCCCGGCGACGATATTCCGGTTATCCGCGGCAGCGCGCTGCAGGCGATGAACGCGCTGATCGAAGGAAAGAGCGCGAAAGACGAGCCTGCATGCAAATGCATTTACGAGTTGATGGACGCAGTGGACAAGTACATCCCCACTCCTGAAAGAGCGGTTGACAAGCCGTTTCTGATGCCGGTTGAGGACGTGTTCTCGATTACAGGCCGCGGCACGGTTGCTACGGGCAGGGTCGAGAGAGGCGTTGTCAAGGTGCAGGATACCGTTGAAATCGTCGGTATGACAGAGAAGACGCGCGACGTAGTCGTCACGGGCGTTGAAATGTTCCGCAAGCTGCTCGATCAGGGCATGGCGGGCGACAACATCGGCGTGCTGCTGCGCGGCGTGCAGAGAAACGAAATCGAGCGCGGCCAGGTGCTGGCCAAGAAAGGCTCCATCAAACCGCATACGCATTATAAGGGCCAGGTATACGTGCTGAAGAAGGAAGAGGGCGGCCGCCATACGCCTTTCTTTGACGGTTATCGTCCGCAGTTTTACTTCCGCACAACCGACGTGACCGGCAGCATTAAGCTTCCGGAAGGCACCGAAATGGTGATGCCGGGCGATAACATCGTGATGGAGATCAAGCTTATCACACCGATCGCGATTGAAGAAGGCCTGCGCTTCGCAATCCGCGAAGGCGGCAGAACGGTCGGTTCCGGCGTTGTTATCGGCGTAATCGAATAAACAGTATTTAAACAAAAAGAGAAGGGAACCTTCTCTCTGACCGCTGGCAAACTTCGTTTGCCAGCGGTTTTTATGTGCATTACCTATCTTAATTAGCCTTTCTCAAGGGGGCAGCCTAGCAGAAAGGTATGTTTCTATATGGAATCCGCAAGGCTTTTTTAGTATTTAATCAAGTAAGAGGATTGTCAGCAAACTGAGAGAAGGGAACTTCTCATTTCTTTATGGATAAAAAGCAAAGATTCGAATATATATAACGGATGGATGTAACTTAAGTCTATCTACAAACCATTTGTAACCCTGTGAAAAACATGGTAT
>CAZLRM010000060.1:0-8150 GCA_964561895.1 uncultured Christensenellaceae bacterium
TTATATATATTGCCTGTAACCTTGCCTTTGAAACAGCCCTTTTATTGCCTTTTTAATGAATACACCCGTTTTTCCACACTGCCCCACTGCGCCTGCGCTGCGTCCCAGCGTCGGTAGAGCAGGTTCGCGACAAATCCTGCGGGCACAAGCTTCCCCAGCGCGGAAAGCACGCGGTTGACCGCGCCCGGTATGTAGACTTTTCGTCCGGCTAGTACGCGCGATATCGTGCGGTGCGCGACGACGCTGAGCTTATTTGTGGTCACATTGCCCCAGAAGCCCTGCGCGGCGATGCCGATCAGCGCTTCGCGCGTGGTAGCGAGCCCGCCCGGGCACAGTGCAAGCACGCGCACGCCCTCGGCTTTAAGCTCTCTCCCCAGCGCGATGGATAAGTCCAGCAAAAAGCGCTTCGACGCGGCGTAGGTCGCTTTCAATGGTATGGGGTAGAGGCTTGCGAGGCTCGATACGTTGACGATGTAAAACGGACGATCCTGCAGCCTTCTTTTCAGCACCTCGTGCGTGAGGCGCATCGTCGCCTCGATGTTGAGCCTCACTATGGAAAGCAGCGCCTCGCAGCTTTGCCGCAGGAAAGGCCCCTCAAAATCGATACCCGCCACGTTAAGCAGCATATCGGGCTGCAGCGCATGGGCGTCCATGTAACAAAGCAGCTTTTTGACGCCCTGCGGACTTGTTAAGTCGCACGCGAAGGTATAGGCTGCGACGCCGAACTGGCGCTCCATGCCGTTCGCGATATGCGTCAGCGCGTCTCCACGCGCATCGGTGAGTATCAGTGAATACCCGCGCTCCGCGCATTCGCCCGCCATCGCGCGGCCAAGGCCTCCCGCCGCGCCCGTAATTAATGCGATCATTTTGTGTTACCGTTCTTATAGCAGCTTCCGCACAGCCGGTTGCTGAGTTCAAACAACCGCTTCGCGTCCGTTTCAGACTTCGCCGCAGCGCTGTACCGCGCTTCGCGGCTATCGTAATAGTACAGCCCCGCGGGCGCTTCATCCGCCTGCACGAGCATTGCGTAGGTGCGCGCCGGAACGTCGGGCGAAACGCCGTGCTTGCTGCGCCATGCCCAGAACCGCGAGACAACGCCGCTCGTCTGCTTCATGCCGATCTCGGTGTTGACCAGCCCCGGATCGACGACATACGCGCGGATACCAGGCGCATACCGCCTGTTTATTTCCGCCGCGAACAGCATGTTGCAAAGTTTGGTCTGTTTATAGGCCATCAGGCAGCTGTAATGCTTCTTATACATCACGTCTTTCCAGTGCACGCGCATGTACTTATGAGAGCCGCTGCCTGTCAGTATTACGCGCCCCCGCGCATTTTGCAGCAACGGCAGCAGCCGTGCAGTCAGCAAAAAGCCAGAGAGATGGTTCAACGCGAACTGCAGCTCGTACCCTTCCGCTGTGGTCGTATACCAATTTCTCACTCCGCCCGCGTTGAGTATCAGTACGTCAAGCTTTCCGCCGCTTTCCGTATCGATCAGGTACTTCGCTTCTTCCGCGGTAGCGTTCACCTCGGCCTGCTGCGCAAGGTCGGCGATGAGATAACGAATATCGGCATTCGGCACAGCTTCGCGTATCTTTACACGCGCGGCTTCGCAGCGCTCTTTTGAACGCCCGATGCCGATCACGCGCATGCCGCTTTCGCAAAGCTTTTTGGCCACGGCGAGGCCGATACCCGATGTCGCGCCGGTGATGATTGCGGTTTTCATGATGCGTCTCCTGTCAGTCGGTTAAATTGGTCTTGCGGCACGCAAAGGTTTAGCGACAGCTCGTAGGGCTGAGGGAACAAGCCGAGGAACTCGTCGGGAAAAGGCGTCTGCGTGACGACAAGTTCGCCGTCTGTGATATCGACGCGGATGATGTTGTCTATATTGATTTCCTCGGATAACCATGCCTTCGCGTACACATCAAGGTGAACACCGTTTTCGTTATCGGAGGTCTGTATACCGCCGATATCCCACTGCGTGTCGAATTTTACCGATTCAAACGGCTCCGTAATTACGTAGGATTTCTCGGCCTCGCGCGACATGAGCGTGCCTGAGCCCACGATGTAGCCCAACGTCGCGGCAATACCCGCAAAGCTTACCGCCAGCAGTATCAACAGTACTTTGGTTTTTGTTTTCATATGGCCTCCTTTAAGCCGCGCAGCTTCATGATGCGGCGCGCAAGCAGCGGCAGGCGGGCGGCGCACGCATGCCACAGCTTCGTATTGCCCGATATCCAGAGCAAACCGCCGCAGGCGAACATAAGCGCGCTGAAAGCAGCCAGCGCGGTGTATGCGCCGTAGCCACGCGCAAACTCCATCCCGGCAAGCGCGATGCACCCCACGGATACGATCATCAGCGATGCCGCGGCAATGTACAGTGCTGTGATCGTACAGAAACAGAGAAAATAGATCGTACCCATTAAAAGCCCGCCGCCGACACGAAAGCGTAATGCCGCGCCGATCATGCGCAGCGCGTCCGCCATGCCGCCCTGCCGCGCGCGATGAGCCGTGGCGTACATTCTCGCAAGCTGTACAGGGTCTCCCAAAACCCGCGCGATCGTTTCTTCGGTTTTACCGGCGGCGATGCCGAGAGCGAAGTGTTCCCGATAGTCGCTTAGGATCTCCGCCTTTTGCGCGGCGTCGAGACCGGTGAGCGCTTTCTCCAGCTCCTTTAAAAACTCGTTCATGATTCATCCTCCATTAAAATGCCAACCTGCCTGACAAAAGAAAGCCATTCGCCGCGCAGATGCCTTTCCGCCTCGATGCCTTTAGCGGTGAGGCGGTAATATTTACGGGGCGGCCCGGATGAGTCGTCCGAAATGTAAGTTTCGCAGAGACCGTCCTCCTTTAGCTTGCGCAGCAACGGGTAAAGCGTTCCTTCGGCGATATCGATCTGGGCGGATATTTCCTCCGCGAGTTCGTAGCCGTAGGTATCGCGTTTTTTAAGCCGCGTTAAGACGCATAGCTCGAGTACGCCTTTTTTAAACTGTGTGTTCATAATCCTCCTGTTTGGGTACTACTAAACATTGTTCAGTAGTCGATTACAGAATATCATATACTACTGAACAATGCAATATAGTTTTTAATGATTTTTCACTTTTTTATTGCGTTATGAATACTGTAAATTATGCTTCGCATTTAAGGGGGTGGCAAGAGAGAATGTGTGGATGTGATGATAATTGTCTGTGGCTGTTAGCGCTTCTTTGCTGCTGCGGGAACGGCTGCAGAAATTGCTGCGGGAACGGCTGCTGGGGATGCGGGTCCTGCGGCTGCGGCGGCTTTAACCGATGCGGCTGCGGCGGCTTTAATCGGTGTGGCTGCGGCGGCTTTAACCGGTGCGGTTGCGGCGGCTTTAACCGCTGGGGCTGCGGCGGCTGGTAAGGCTTTGTATTCCGGTATAAATCCATAAAACAAAAAGGGTATGCGCAATACCCTTAAGGCCGCTGACAAACTTTTTTTGCCAGCGGTTTTTATTTGCATTATAACGCTCAGGCGCCTGCGATACAGGAAGTGTTCTTTCCCTGCTTCTTTGCCATGTAAAGCGACTCATCCGCATGCCGGAGCATATCTTCCAGCGTATCGCCATCGTGCGTATCCGTGATACCGAAGCTGCAGGTGACATGGACATTGTCGGGGAATTGATGCAGCTCGATCTCTTTGCGCAGCCTCTCGGTTAAGCTTCTCGCAACGCTTGCCCCGATGCCGGGCAGCAGCAGTACGAACTCGTCGCCGCCCCAGCGGATGCAGGCGTCGTTTTTGCGCAGATTGTCGCAGAATATCTGCACAAGCTCGCAGATCATCGTGTCGCCCACGAGGTGCCCGTGCTGGTCGTTGATCTGCTTCATGTTATCGACATCAAGCAGCACCAGCGAAAGCGGCAAATTGTGCTGGCTGCAGTACGCGAGCCATTTGTTCGATTCCTTTTCGAGACGCACCCGGTTGCCGACCTGAGTGAGAGGATCGGTGGCGTATACCTTTTTTAGCTCCGTATTGACAGCGTAGGCGTTTCGCTGGGACATAAGCGACATCGCCGCAAACACCGCGCCCAGCGCGATCTCCGCCGCCATGTAGATGGCGGCTATGGAATACTGCGCCATATTTGAAAGCGCAAACGGATGGTATGATACGGCAAGATACCCCACGGCGCACAGCGCTGATACGGCCAGCATGGCGGATGTCCGGTTCGGAACCAGAAATACCACGAGTATGAGCAGCATGGCGCCCAGCAACTGAATCATGAAATCCGGTTCGTTGTATAAGCGGAACACGACCAGGAAAATTACTGCGGCGGCATATTCCATGATGGTAACCGTCACGTGAAGCGCTTTGAACGAACGATATTTTTTCATCCGGAAGAACAGTATGAGGCATGACGCGGAAAACAGCACCCGCATTGCAAGGATGGTAAAGGCCGCGCTGCCACTTACATGGATCATATCCGGTATCAGCAGCAGCAGGTTGAATATACCGGCGAGCATCGTAAACACGCGCGCGGTCGGCTTGGATGCCGACAGCCGGTAGATCGATAAATCGTATGAGTTTTTCTGATGCTGCGTTGATCTCATGCGTCCTCACTGTCCAAAGAAGCCCGAACCAAAAAATTATACATAATAGATCAACACATTTTGTTGGTTTCAATCGGGTATCCCAAAAATAAAAAGGAAAGTTTTTCACTTTCCTATTTTTTTACTGCACTTTTTACTCTGTGCAGCGGTTTTTTGTATAAAGATAATTGTAAAGCCCGAAATGACGCAGTTCGTCGGTGATGATTTCTGTGAGCATGTTGATATGCCTTCTGTCCTTCATCGCGTATAAGATCCTGCGGTATCTCGTGACCGCTTTTTGCTCTCCCATCAGAGCATCCTTAAGCCCGGCGCAGTAGGATGCAGGCTTTTCAAACGGCATCTCGGGAGCCGGGGGCATCGCTTTTCCGGTAAGTTCCTGATAGATTTGGCGGAACAGCAGATAATGCTTCATCTCATCGTCGCGGATACCGCCGATGATATCGCGGTCCTGCTGCGAGGGCGCCTGGCTGATCAGATACTGATAGAAGAGCCTGTCTTCCGTTTCGCCTTCCAAGGCTTTTTCAATCAACTGCAGCGCTCCGGGCAGATTGAGATTGATATCGTAAGGTTCGTTTCTTGCATCCTGCGGCATTGGCATCATCATCGGCGCAGGATCCATATTCGGCTGCATTCCGTGCATGTACGCGAGGTTGCCATATGCAGGTTCAAAGTCCATAACCATCCCTCCTTTTAATTGGCATATGTTACAATATGCGCGCGGAGGGTGCATGGTGACGTGTTATTTCTCGCAGTATTTATTCAGTATTTTGTCCGCGATGAAAAGGCCGTGCGCGGCCGCGTGCGAAAGTGAGCGCGTAAAGCCCGCACCGTCGCCCACGGCAAAGATGCCGGAGCATCCGGCTAGTTCGAATCCCTCCGACGCCGGGCGCGCGGAGTAGTATTTGCACTCGATACCGTAGAGCAGCGTATCGTGGTTGGCCGTGCCGGGCGCGACTTCGTTCAGCGCATGCAGCGTTTCGAGTATGTTGTCGAGCTGGCGCTTGGGCATACACAGCGATAAATCCCCCGGGACTACGGAGAGCGTGGGGTGCGTCGTGCCTTGCTTTAGGCGCACGGCGTTGGTTCTGCGCCCGGCTTCAAGGTCGCCCAGCCGCTGCACGAGCACGCTGCCGCCGCTGATGAGGTTGGCCAGAGACGCCACGTAGCGCGCGTAGCCGATCGGGTCTTTAAACGGCTGCGTGAAGTGTATGGTGGAAAGCAGCGCAAAGTTGGAGTTTTGCGTCTTTTTGTCCGCGCCCTTGTACGAATGCCCGTTGACGGTTAAAACCCCGTCGGTGTTTTCCATCACGACGCTGCCGCGCTCGTTGAAACAGAACATGCGCGTGATGTCGCCGTAGCGCTGGCTGCGGTACCATATCTTCGGCTCGTATATCTTCTTGGAAAAGTGATCCCAGATGAGTGCGGGAAGCTCCACGCGCACGCCGATATCCACCTGGTTGTTGGTCATCTCGATGCCGTTTTCCCGGCACCACTGCGCAAAGCTGCGGCTGCCCGAGCGCCCCACCGCGAATATGATCACGTCGGCGCGGATCTGCCCGTCCGGCGTGGTGAGCGTGTGCGTATCCTTATCGACGCCCGTGACTTCCGTCTGCGTGAGTATTTCGACGCGCTGCGACACGTCCTCGATCATGCGCAGCATCGTGGCAAAGTTGTCGTCCGTGCCGAGGTGCTTCAAATTGGCCTGCTGCATGTGCAGGTCGTGCTTTAAGCACAGCTTTTTGAGCTCGTCGTCGGGCATGTAGCGCTCCGTCGTTGCGCCGAAGGAAACGAGCAGCGCGTCGGCCTGCTCGATATAGCCCAACACCGTGGATTCATTTAAAAAGTCCGTCAGCCAGCCGCCGTACTCCGTGGAGATTACGTATTTGCCGTCGGAGAACGCGCCCGCACCCGCCATGCCCTCCATGATGGCGCAGCGCTTGCAGTGCGCGCACACGCCCGTATGGTTTGTAATCATGGGGCAGCGTCGGTCAACTAGCGCCGCGCCCTTCTCGATGAGCGCGATTTTAAGCCCCGGGCACCCGCCGCTTAAGCGGTGCGCCGCCATGAGGCCGCTGATGCCCCCACCGATGATCGCGACGTCGTACTTCGTTAATTTGCTTTTCACAGGTTTCCTCCGCGTATTTGTACGATCGCATTATACCATTGCGGCGGGAGAAGGACAAATTGAAATGGGGGAGAGGGAGAGGAGTTGAAATTTGAAAGATAATGCGCAATCATAGGATATTATAGCAATAGTGACAATAATTAAAACCAATGATATAATAAAATTGTTGAAAGTTGATATATATGGTCGATAGAATATAAAAAAGGGAAATAAAAAAATGAAAATAAGCAAAAAATTTTTGCTAAATAAGTCACAGTTTGAGTTGGATTTTGTAGATATTGAGACTGACCGTGATACAAGTCTTTTTTTGGACCCATATTTTGTTTCACGATGCGATTTCGCATTTACAAGAATGGCTCAAAACACAATCCGCTCATATTTTGAGTATTTATTAACTTTACTCAAAAATGGAAATATTAAAATGGCTGAAGAAATATTTTCACACTTAGGAGAGGCAAATGATATTTGTCTTGGTATGTCAAAGGGTAAACCTAGAGGCCACGGGATGGGGCCTAAAGATACTAAGATGATATTTAGTCAATTGCAGCAAAGTAGAGCGATTAGAACTGGTGTCATGGAAGACATTGAAGATTTTAGAATTTTCGTACCCAATGTAGACAAAGATAAAGTATCTGATATGACAGCAAACATAATTAAAAAGCACTTGATCGACTATACGAAAACCCAATGTGAACTTCTTCAAATACCTCTCCAAAAAGATGTTCCATCGGGTATGTATTGGGATTCAATTAATCTGCGATGGCATAATGACTATACAGAAAGATTAATTGTTGAAGGTTGTCCAATAATGCTTGTTCCAAAGAGGATAGTATCATATACAGATCGGTATACACAAGGTAACTATAAGCAGCATTTTGTATTAAATTTTTTACAAAACGAAAATTTACGTTTTCAAACATCATTAGTACAGAAAAGAAAAGATGGAACACGGTATGTAACAAAAGATAGTATTACTGAAAGTGAACCAAAGATGACAAAAGATTATTTAATTGGTTTTACACAGCGACATCCAGAAGTATTAAGAAGCTTTAAAGACTCTGTTGGTCAAGCCATTAAGCCAGTTGAAGGTAATGTTCTTCAAGAGATTAATATGGAAACGATAGCAAGAAAATTAAAACTTGCATTATCCGATATTCCGGTTGGTACTGATGCTGCTTCCACCTATCATCAATTAATGATCGGTATACTAGAGTTTTTATTATATCCTAATCTATCAAACCCTATAAAAGAGAAAGAAATTCATGATAGAAGAAAAAGAATAGATATACAATTTAATAATTCTGCCGAAAGAGGTTTTTTTTATCAATTACCTAGTCATTCTCACATTACATGTCCTTTTATTTTTATCGAATGTAAAAACTATTCTCGTGATGTAGCAAATCCGGAACTAGTACATTGTTAACACTAATACTATAAAATAATCTAAATCTATGGTATAC
>CAZLRM010000061.1:0-2075 GCA_964561895.1 uncultured Christensenellaceae bacterium
ACGCCGTCGTAATGTCGCGCACGGAGCGATTCAAGAAGAGCATACGCGACGACCGAATGCTCGCGCGCGTCGCGCTGGTAGACCCGGAACTGACGGCATCCGTGCCGAAGGATATCACCGCGGCATCAGGGCTGGACGCGATCTGCCAGCTCATTGAGAGCTATACGGCAAAGCAGTCCAACCCCTTCTGCGACGCGATGGCGCTGTACCACGTGCCGCGGGCGCTAGCCGCGCTGAGGCGCGTATTCGACGACGGAAACGACATGGACGCGCGCGAAGTCATGTCGCTTGCTTCGATGGTCAGCGGCATGTGCCTTGCGAATGCGGGGCTGGGCGCGGCGCACGGTATCGGTGCGGGGCTGGGCGCGCTGCTTGGAGTACGCCACGGCATCGCCTGCGGTATGCTGCTTCCGCATGTGATGCGCTATAACATATCGCGTGGCTGCCTTAAATATGCGGAAATAGGGCGCGCGGTCACCGGGAGGGCGATGACGGATGAGAAGGAAGCCGCGTTGGCTGCGGCGGATGCGGTTGCACAGCTTGTCGCGTACCTTGGGCTGCCCGAGAGGCTGGGGCCGCTGGGCGTAACACCGGAAAACGTCACTGAACTCGCCAAGGCCTCAATGGGTTCCTCGATGAGCAAGAACCCGGTCGATATTCCCATTGAGGCGTGCGAAGCGCTGATTTTTTCGCTCATATAGCCTCTGTACCGTACATATGCATGTACCGGGGTGATGCTATGGAACAGCCGATATATCACAGGCTTCAGCGCGGCGAGACGCTGGAATTTTTAAGCGCACGGTATCGCGTGCCGGTGTGTATGATCGTGCGTGCCAACAGCGCGACGCTGCCGGAAGAACTGATATGCGGCATGACGCTGACGATACCGCATAAGGGCTACTGCGGGCAGTGCGTAAAGGCAGCGCAGCCTTGCATGCCGCCTCGTTTTAAATATGCGGAGTACATAGTACAGCCCGGTGATACGCTGTACGGCATCGCGCTTAAGTCCGGCCTTACAATGCGTATACTGCAAAAGTTCAACCACCTCTCCGGTATCGCGGAACTACAGCCGGGCGAAGTGCTGCGCATACCGGCCATTCAGGGAAAGCGCTACTATGTGCGCGACGGCGAGGGCTTTCCGGATATCGCGGCGGGCCACCGCTTATCCGAAGGCGCGCTGCGTGAAAAGAACTTCATCGAAGAAGGGGAGAGTATCGGGCCGGGCGCGTGCCTGCTGATATGATACGGTGCGTGAAAGCACATAAAATGTTGTGCTTTTTTCCTTTGCTGTGATACAATAAAGCAAAAACAGGAGTGCGGGTATGGATAATGAGACTATGGCAATTCTCGTTCTGATAGGCTATATTCTGGTTGGTGTGATGTTGTGCTTCTTTGGCAGCCGGTGGGCTAAAATCATTGTGGCCATATACGGGTTCGCAGCCGGCTTCATGCTGTCTTATGCGCTGCTGCCGCTGCTGGCGTCTTCGCTCAGCGATACGCTGATACTGTTCATCAGCCTCGGAGTAGGCGTAGTCGCGGCGCTGCTTTTCGTGCTGCTGTTCTACGTGGGTATATTCTTCATCGGCTTCGGCGCGGGCGTGGCGCTGTGCTTGCTGATCGCCGAGGTGTTTAATCTGAATCTGTATGAATGGTACATCTATATTCCGGCGCTGATCATATGCTGCATACTGGGCTCGCTGACGCTCAATAACCGGCGCATCTTCCTGTCTATATTTACTTCTTACATCGGCGCTTCGGCGCTTGCGATGGCGATATACCAGATCAGCAGCGGAGCCATTGCGATGCCCGCGGTTTCGGTCAGCGACCCGTCCGCTTTTATGGAGCTTTCCTCGCCGGTATACCTGATCGCGCTGGCAGTGCTGTTCGTGGCGGGGCTCGTGATTCAACTTGCGGTGACCAGTAAGAAGAAATCGAAAACTGCCGCCGCTGAATGAGGGAGTAATATGGATCTGTCGGTTATCATACTGATCTGCGGTGCGGCAGCGCTCGTTCTGGCGCTTGTGTATCTGTTTTTCGGATATAAGCTTGCGCGGTTTTTGCTTCCGCTTTGCGGC
>CAZLRM010000061.1:2175-8120 GCA_964561895.1 uncultured Christensenellaceae bacterium
GGGGGCGTGATCGTATTCACCTCTCTGCTGGGCGCGTGCATCGCGGTTTTTACCGGGCTGTATCTGTATTTTGAAGGTATCAATCCGGATGTTTTTTCCGGCAGCGTGCTTGTGCCGCTGGAGTCCTTTTTGTCCGATTACAAATATCTGATCGCGGGCGCGTCGCTCATCGCGGCAGTGGCGGGGGTACTCGTACAGGCGCTTATTACGGGTAAGAGCCAGGTGCTGCCCGGCCCGCTTCGCGAGGAGCAGCCTCCCAAGCCTAAAAAAGCGCGCCTACGGGGTGCATCACAGGCGGGAGAGGCTACTGATACGTTTTAAAGAACCGATATAAGCGCCGCAAGGCGCTTTCAGGCCGCTGACAAGCTTCGTTTGGCAGCGGTTTTTTATATACATTACCCGTCTTTATCGTTGCCTTTTCAAGGGTCAGCACCATCAAGTCATGTTCCTGCCCGGCTGTCCACAACAGTTTATCTGTGTATGTCCATGCAGGGGCTTGCGCGGCAATCCCGCGAACGCTATTCCTTCACCAAACGGAATCTCAGCACAGTTTTGAGCTTCTCCGGCGCGGTTTTTCGAAAGTCGTTCATGTAGATTTCATGATGCCCCATATGCGTGCGGCGGCAGCCGCGTTGCTGTGTAAACCGTGCCATGCGCTCGAACGTGGCGAGCTCCGTATCGAACGGGCCGATATGTGTCATCTGGCAGCAAAGCCCCTCATCAAAAGCCTCAAAGCGTACATTGCCCAGCGCGGGGTTGCCCGTGTTCTTCTTTTTCGCATTTTCCCGGATATAATCAAAAAGCTCCGGCGTGACGAAAGGCGGCTGCATGATCATGAGCGTCCAGACGAGATTGTCCTTGCGAGCGGGGTCAAAGCTTTCTCCCACGGAAATGTCCCATAATCCCTCAAGCGCGTTTACCTTGTATTCGAAATACCCGTCCGGGACGATGCCCTTCTTAGGCAGCATGCGGATACCGTAGGAAATTGCGTACAGCGCGCCCAGCGCATCCTGAAACTGCGGGCTTGTATTAGGGTCGCCATGCCCGTCCGCCATTGCGTAGCGCAGCGTTGGAATTGTAATTATCTCCGGCTGCTTTGCGGAAGGAAAGTATAGCTTTTTGACGAGTGCGTCATATTCGGGCTTTTCCATTGGTATGCTCCCTTGCGTGTTATTTCAGCGGAAACATGATCTTCGTTAAAAGCTCGCTGTCGGGCACCTCTCCGGGAGCGTTGTAATAGAACTCGTAGTAAACGCCGGTAGGAGTATTGCCGCTTAGTGCTGCCTTTGCGGTCAACGCTTCGTACGCAGGTTCCATATCGGAGTACGGGCCATGGTATACGCACGAAGCCTGTTTGCCTGGAGGTATGCTGCCCGCCTTAATCTCGCCTTTGCCCGGGAGGGGCTGCGCGACGGGGAAGCCCATCTCGACGTCAAGGTGTTCCATGTCCATGTTGTAGTATGCGGTGTAAGGCGCTTCTTTTGGCGGTTGTCCTATCTCTGCCATGTACTGTGCGATCGCGCCGTATGCCCGGCCGATCTCGTGCGGCAAATTTGCCACTGCTGTGACGGTACGGATAAAAAGCACCGGCTGCTCCTGTTTTTCAGCGATTTCAAACTGTTCGATCATATCAGCCTCCTTGTGTTTTAGCGTATGATAACATAGAATACATGACAGCTGTATGTCATGTTCCTGACGCAAGGATTCACATTTTTCCAGCGTTGTTTGATGCCAGTACTCGATATGTTAAAATGTGCATTGTGTCATAGAGACGCCGTCTGTTGATTTTGCGCAAGGGCGGGTATATACTTGAAGAAAAAGTCAAACAGGAGATTTCATGTACAACGACTTATTTTCGATCGGTTCGGTGACGATACACGGTTACGGGCTCATGATCGCGATTGGGGTGGTATGCGCGCTGATTATCGGAACTGAGCGCGCTAAGAAAAAAGGAATGGACGAGGACATCGTGTTAAGCCTCGGGCTCGTCGTGCTTATTTTTGGATTCCTCGGGGCGAAACTGCTTTACTGCATCGTCGAATGGAAACAGCTTTTCACCGATCCGCTCACTGCGCTGTCCGGGAGCGGCTTTGTGGTATACGGCGGCATCATCGGGGGCGTTATCGCCGCAATGGTCTATTGCAGAAGGAAGAAGGTACGCTTTTTAACATACTTTGATTTGGTTATTCCGTCTGTAGCGGTTGCGCAAGGGTTTGGACGCATAGGCTGCCTGCTTGCGGGGTGTTGCTACGGCTGCGAAACGACCTTGCCGATCGGCATTATTTTTTACAACTCCGAGCTTGCACCTAATGGCGTCAGTCTGTTTCCGACGCAGATTTTTTCCGGCGTCGGAGATTTTATAATCGCCCTGATCCTGATACTGTATGCCCGGAAGCCCAGAGCTGCGGGCAAGGTCGGCGGCCTGTATCTCATTCTCTACAGCGTATGCCGGTTTGCTATCGAATTTTTCCGCTCAGACGCCCGCGGAAGCGTCGGCGTTCTATCCACCTCGCAGTTTATTGCCATATTTATGCTCGTTTCCGGCGCGTTGCTGTTCGGCTTGGACAAGTTGCATTGGTCAGAAAGAATCAAAGGGCTCAACCCGTTCCAAAAAATCAAAACTGCTGATATCCGTTTGGAAAAGCCGAACGACTAAGCGCAGAACAAAAACGGAGCATGGCTATCTGCCATGCTCCTTCAGCTTGCTGACAAAACTTCATGCTTGATTAAATACTGATAAAGCCTTGTGGATTCCACATGGAAACATGCCTATCAGCAAGGTCGCCTTTGAGAAAGGCAATCATTAAGATGGGTAACGCACATAATAACCGCTGACAAGCTTCGTTTGTCAGCGGTCTGACGGGGCATGGCTATCTGTCATACTCCTTGCTGTATTTCTGAACGATTTTTTGGGATATCTCTGCAAGGATGCTGCGAATATGCGGCGGATTGATGACTTCGAGTTCTGCCCCGAAGCTCAATAGAAAACCGTAAAGCCAGTTGCCCTCCGGGTAGCTGGCGCGCACAAGTATACTCCCGTCGTCGCAAACATGCGTATCTGCGCCGAACCAGTCTGCGACGGCGTTTTCCATCCGCGGGCTGAATTTCAATTCGAGCGGGATCAGGTTTTCCAACGGTTCAGGGACAGGTTGCTCCGGCGGCAGTTCTCTGGGTGAAAAACGTTCGCCGGTTTCTTTGAGGCTGCGTATCCTAGAAACCTTGAAATAACGGAAATCCTCACGCAGCGCGCACCATGCGAGCAGATACCAGCTGCTTCCTTTAAGCATCAAAGAATAAGGCTCAACGCACCGTTCGGTTTTTTTGCCTTCGGAATCGTTATATGACAGCGACAGCACACGCGTCTGTTCAATTGCCCGGCGGATTATCGTCAGCTTTTCTTTGGAGAGGGCGTCGTTATACCAGGGGGAGAGGTCGATCACGAGCTGCCTGAGCTTTACATCGAGCATTGATAGCTGAGGAGCGGGAAGCGTATTTTTAAGTTTCTCCATCAATACTTCGTGGCTGCTGCCGTCTGTCGCGGCGTCAAAGCCTCGAAGCGCAGCGATAACCGCCGCCATTTCGTCGCCGGTTAGCACGCTTTTATCCAGCCGATAGCCCTCCGCGAGGCCGATGCCGCCGCCTGCGCCCTGAAAAGTCACGATGGGTATGCCCGCGAGGTTGAGAGCCTCCGCATCGCGCAGTATCGTACGCACGGAGACGTCGAACTTTTCGGCAAGCTGTTTTGCCTGCACCCGTTCGTATCTCAGCAGCATGACCAATATGGCGATAAGCCTGTCGATTTTCAAACCATCACCGCCTGATTGTAACGCGACACGTCACGTTCTGTAGTTTGCGTTTATATTGATATAATCAAGCGAGAAATCGCACGTCCACATCGTGTCGCGGTACTCGCCTTCGCAAAAGTCAAGCGTGTAGGTGACTTCTTTTTGTCTCAGCGCTGCAAGCGCGGCGTTTTCGTCGAAAGGCAGCCCGCCGCCGTTTATGCACACCTGCACGTCGCCGACCCAGATATTGACCTTTTCAGGGTTAAAGCGCGCGCCGGAGTACCCGGCTGCGGTTAAAAGCCGCCCCCAGTTCGCATCGTTGCCAAATGCCGCCGTTTTACAGAGAGGCGACCTTGCAATGGCGCTGGCGGCGCGGTATGCGTCTCTTTTTGTGCGGGCGCCCTTTACACTTATTGTGAGCAGCTTCGTCGCGCCTTCGCCGTCCGCGGCGAGCATCATGGAAAGCTGTGTGCATACTTTTGTGAGTGCCGCGAGGAATACAGAATATGCGTGAGTATCCGCCTGTATTTCTGTGTTACCCGCCTGCCCGGAAGCCAGAATCAATACCTTGTCACAGACGCTCGTGTCGCCGTCTACCGATATGCGGTTGTACGAAACATCCGCCGCGGCTTTAAGTGCATTTTTAAGCGCGGCGTGCGATATTGCGGCGTCGGTGGTTATCACCGATATCATCGTCGCCATGTTGGGGTGGATCATGCCGGAGCCCTTGGCCATGCCGCCGATGCGAACCTCATGTCCTTCCAGCCAAAAGCTTTCCTGCGCCTGCTTGGGATACGTATCGGTCGTCATGATGGCACGTGCCGCATCCCCGCCGCCTGCACGTGTAAGGCTGGCGGCACTCAGCCCCGCCTCGATTTTTTTTATGGGCAGCGGTACGCCGATGACACCGGTCGAGCCGGTCAGCACATCCTGCGGCGCGCACCCAAAACGCTGCGCCGCGAGCAGCGCGTAGCTCAGTGCATCCTCCTCGCCGCGCCGCGCAAGGCACGCGTTGGCGTTGCCCGCGTTGATCACGACGAGCTGCGCACGCCCGTTGCGCACGTTTTTGCGCGCGAGCTCGAGCGAATGCCCCTTGACGATGTTGCGCGTGAATACCCCCGCTGCTGTAGCGACGGTGTCGCATTTCACCACCGCGAGGTCGAGCCCTCCGGCCTTGCGGATGCCGCATTCGGCCCCCGCGGCGGTAAATCCAAAAGCGTATGTGACGCCGCTGCATTCTTCCATGGCATGTCCTCTCTCAAGCAATTTTAACCTATTATATCACAGCCCTGCAAAAAGCGTATGCGGATTTATATCATATAAAAACAGACGCCCCAATCGTTTCAGGGCGTCTGCTTATTTGTATATTGGCGGCGACTATATTGCCGCCTTCCCCCCCTTAATTGTGATGATCGCCGCCATTTCCATTATTGTTATCCCGGCCTTGGTCATCTTCTCTATCATCATTACCGTTGCCTTTGTTTTCATCTTCGTCTTCGTCGTCATCTTCGTCTTCGCCGTCATCTTCGTCTTCGCCGTCAAGGCTCCAATCGTCCGAATTGTCCCAGCCGAGTTTAAAGTTCCACTCCAGCATGGCTTCAATCTGCTCTTCTGTTAAGCCAAGCCCCGCAATGGCCGCCATAAAATCATTCCGAGCCTGCGTTCTTGCGGCGGTAAACACCTGTTTGGCTGTCTGATAACGCTGACGCATCTCCTGCTGGGCTGCAGTTTTGGCCTGCTTCCATGCCTGCTTGTCATGGTTTTGCTTGTAGGCGTTCTGCGCCTCGTCGCGCGCGGCCTGAAAGCCCTCTCTGGCATCTTCTTTGGATTGATTATAGGTCTTTACTGCGGTTTTCATCGCGGTTTCATAAGCCAGCTTTGCCTGTTCAAGAATTTCAAGCTGCTCGGGCGTCAGGCTGCCCATAATATCGGAAAGGCTGATATACGCATCGTCGCCGTATACATCTTTTACATCAGGGATCATACTGAGCAGTTTTTTCATTTTCATATCACCATAGATATCCCGCGCTTCTTCAATGGTGATGCCATCTCTTTCGGCAAGATACTTGATCAGCAGGTATTTGCCAGGTGTGATGCCGGCTGACTTGGCGGTCTGCGCGATCTGCGGCTGCACCGCTGAAGTGACGACGTCGCAGCTGA
>CAZLRM010000062.1:0-8115 GCA_964561895.1 uncultured Christensenellaceae bacterium
ACACCCCCAAAGTTATTTTCAGTATATCATACTGTCTAACTTTAGGGGTGCAGTTCATTGCAGCCGAACGCCCCTTTTTTATTTTTCCGGGTTATATGTCGTTAGTCATCTGCTGATTATGTATCCGCAACAAGCGAGTATCAAGAGTAGTCAGCCTGCCGATTATATTTGCGCGCTAAGGGGCGTCACAACGGAAATGAACTTATTTTCTCAATCCATAGACTTTGGAAACATCCTGTACGAACATTATACCATTACCCGGTTCATCCAGTTGGAGGGTATCGCATATAGAAGAAGCTATAGTTTCTGATTTGCCAATTTCCGATATTATCAGTACGACTTCCTTCTCCGGTTCGATCTCCATGGAGAAAAGTTTGCTGGTCTCATGAATTCCGGAACCCCTTGCGTTAATAATGGTTCCGCCCGTGGAGCCGGCTTTTGTTGCAGCTTCAATGACGGCCTCTGCATTTCCTTTATCAACGATAACATAGATAGCATTATGCATTATTGTTTTTACACCTTCGCTTTCATCAGAAATATCGCTTTTGCAACGCTTACTTCCAACCACACTTTTTACAGGCGTACAAAAGGCAATGCCGTGATGCGGCTTACTGAAATTATACTCTTTATCAAGGTATTCGAGCAGGCTGAACGCGATCGATTGGCCTGCAGCAATCAAAATTATTTCTTTTTCTTCGTCATACAATTCCAAGAACTTTAACAAACTGCTTTTGACCGTACCTCTGCCCAGTAAAATAGTGCCGCCGCAAACACCGCTTTTTTTTGCAGTTCGCAATATTTTTGTACCCAAACCATTGTTGACTATTATAGTCAAGAGCTCAAACCGGCTGTTTTCCCGGCAACTTTGAAGCATCTTTGAGCCCTCCTTTTCTGGATTTAGTTTTATAAATGATACCAAGGATTTGCAAAGCAATCAATGGAAATAACGCCACCATCGCGATCATGCCGAATCCATCGACCAATACATTGGCTGTTTCAATTGCCCCAGCAGCCCCTTGAGTGAAAGCAAGTATAAAAGTAGCCGTCATAGGTCCTGATGCCACGCCGCCCGAGTCAAAAGCAATGCCAACGAAAAGTTTGGGTGAAATATATGCCATGACGATAGATATCAAATATCCGGGCAAAAGAAAATGCCACAGCTGTATTTCAGGTGTAAGAATCCTGATCGTGGACAACGCCACAGCGCAACCTATCCCTATAGACAGCGAGGCTAAAACAGCTTTGCGCTTAATATAACCGCTTGTTACTTTTTCAATGCTTTTCGTGAGAACATACACGGCAGGTTCTGCAAGAATAGTCACACATCCCAATACGAACCCTGTTATTATGAATATGGCCTTGCTCTCCAATAAGGCGATCTTATAACCGATTATCTTACCGACATCCATAAATCCTGCATTGACCCCGGTTAAAAAAAGCACCAGACCGATAAAAGTATAAAGCAGACCGATTAGTATCTTAATAAATAATTTCTTTGGCAGTTTAAATGAAATGAATTGAAAAACAATAAAAATAACCAATAAGGGGAGCATGGCCAATAACGATTCGAATGCAAAAACGGGCAGTTTGTTCAAATACGGTTCCAGTATAGACGGTGAATAGGCGGCTTCTACGTTCAGAACAGCATTGATCTGCGGCTTACCATAAAACACCCCCATCACCAAAACCGATAGGATAGCACCGGCTGAAGCAATCGCAACCAGGCCAAAACTATCCTTTTCTGAGGCTTTGCTATCTTTTTT
This sequence comes from uncultured Christensenellaceae bacterium, assembly GCA_964561895.1. Lineage (GTDB taxonomy): Bacteria > Bacillota > Clostridia > Christensenellales > SZUA-584 > JAEWCC01. The sequence continues at coordinate 1,764 of CAZLRM010000062.1, forward strand.
TAGTGTGGAGACACCTATTGCCAAAGCGAGAATAAATGGCACCGTTAGCGCGCCGGTCGTTGCTCCCGAGGCATCAAACGAAATGCCTATGAATTCTTGAGGTGTAAATATGGATAATACTAAGACGATACCATATAGTATGGTTAGAATTATATACAAGGGAATATTTTTTACGATCCTGATTAATCCAAAAGAAGTCAATGCCGCAAGACCTATCGATACAATAAGCACAAGACCTAGTTTGGATATCAGGCCCGAGGTAACCTCATTTACCTGCCCTGCAAAGATGTGCAGATCGGGTTCGGCGACACAAATAATGAAAGCCAGCAAGAATCCAACAATCGTTATTATCCATAGCTTATTCGTTTTAACGAGGAACGATCCCATTTGGTTTCCTATCGGTGTTACGCCCAGATCGATGCCGAATAGAAAAACAGCTAAACCGATGATTACGAAAACCGCCCCAATGAGAAATCGGATAATATATGAGATTTCCAATGGAGCAAATGTAAAATTAAGAACCAATACAAGTAATGTAATTGGAAGAACAGCATATAGAACCTCTTTGAGTTTATGCGTTAAAACATTCAAAGAACTGTTTCCCTCCGTAATGGATTAATTGCTTTTTTAATTATAACATATGAGACCGCGTTTTATGTACTCATAATTAAGGATTTAGGTTAGGTTGAAACATACCTTCCGGGAAGAGCATAAATGTAATTTCTGGAATCGCTGACCAGCCCGCCAGATAGACCTAAAAGCCATTTTCTTGCGCGCAATTCAAATTAAGAAGGCGCTCTGGAAATTTAAAAAGCAGTGTGCCTTGTTGCATTTCCCCGCAAAATCAAGGGTAAACAATGCTGTACACGAAATTCATCCCTCCGGGTATATTCCGCCGGGTTTCACCGTATGCGTATAGAGAATGCATCCGCATAAAAAGGAGGGGAAACCATGCAGAAAAAATGGATTATCGCAGCCGCTGTGGCGGGCGCGGTGCTGCTGCTCGTCATCGCGTCTTTCGTGCTCGGCATCATAGGCGTCAGCCGGGGCGTGCCAAAAGAACCGCCCGCGCAGGATACCCTGACTGTATACGGGCAGGGCGTTGTCACCGCGGCGCCGGATATCGCGCGCGTTACTTTGGGATACGAAAATTACGGCAGCGACCCCACAGCCGCGCAGCAAAGCAACGCTGAAATAATGAAGCTGATTACCGCCGCGGCCGCAAAAGCGGGCGTCGCGCAGGCGGATATCTGCGAGTCGGGGTTCAACATCTATCAGGAATACTATTATTACGACAGCGCGAATACCGAAAGCAACTATTGCGTATCCAGCACGGTCGATATCACCGTCCGTCAGCTTGATCAACTGGGCGGCGTCATCTCCGCCGCATGCGGCACGGGCGCGAACATCACGTACGGCATCACCTACGGCGTTGCGGACTGCAAGCATGCGTATGCGCAGGCGCTGGAATCGGCACACAGCCGCGCGGAGGAAAAGGCTGGGGAATTGGCCGATAAACTAAAGCGCGCGATTGCAGGCGTCGCCCAGGTGAAGGAATGCGGCGCTGCCCAGTCTGCCGGGGGCGAATACTGGGACGACGGTTCCGTCTCGCCGCTGGCCGATTTCGCTGCAGAAACCGCGTCTAAGGGGCGCATCATAATCACCGCCGCGGTATATGTCACGTACCGGCTGGAATGACGAAAAAAATCCGAACCGTAAATCATGAAATAATAAGCAGTGAGCTTTGAATCCGTGGTTTTCCCTCACTGCTCTTTTTTTCGGCTTTTTTCTAGCCAAAAATAAAGGCACTGTGATTCTTTTGTATCAATTAATTGACAGATTATTATGCGTTATTTTGCAGAAAATAATCGTAGAAACATTGAAAGGAGGAAAAAGTAGTGTCTTCGCAGAACCGCAAGTATGACCAGAACCATCCCTGGACGAAGTTTAAAATGGAGTGCGCGCAAGAAGTCGGCCAGCTTCAGTATGTAAAAGAAAACAACGACCATTATAAAGGAGACCTGCCCAGCAAGGTCAACGGCGCGCAGGGCGGCCCGATTGGCGGCCAGATGGTGAAAAAGATGATTGAGATGGCAAAGAAGCAAAAAGGGTTATAATATTGAAAATATAAAGCCGCCTTGCAGGGCGGCCAAGACCGCTGACAAACTCCGTTTGCCGGCGGTTTTTATGTGCATTACCTATCGCTTTTCTCAAGGGCAGCCTTGCAGAAAGGCATGTTTCTATGTGAAATCCTAAAGGACTTTTTATTAAAATATAAGGCTGGCAAGCCGAGCCGCCCTTTACCGGATGGCTTTTACATTTACTTTTTTCACAATTTGTACTATTATTACTTTTAAAATGGATCAGGAAGTGAAAACAATCAGAACGCTTAAGGATTACATCCCGATGGCGCAATCGGGCACTGCCTTTGATATCGATGCCATTATGGCCGATATCAATGAGGAAATGAGTATTGCGATTTCTAAGATCATCGACTTTTCTCTGAGCTATGTAAATTCTGAATCGGGTCTTGAAAGAATGGCTTACTACTTATTTAACGGTACGCAGATACAGCGAAATTACTGTACGCTGTTTTTCAACCGCCGCGGCGACTGGACGCTGGTCAAAGCCGCTTTTGATCAAGGGCTCATCGACGAAATCCAGGCTTTTTCGCGCTGAGTCTCAGGCGCTGTTTTGTTCGTGCAGCAAAAACTTTACCGCAATCTCCCGCCCGGACACATAATATGTGCCTTCCTTCACCTGCCGGGCAATATGCGCAATGCGCAAATCCCTAAGGTTCACGCAAGGCAGCTTTTTATCGCAAGCTTTAACGGGCAAGGTTCGCAAATGGATTCACCTCTCTGCCATGATACAAATCATATATCGGTGTAATCGCCTTAAAACTTTAAAACGCAAAAAAAAGCGCGCCATAAGGCCGCGCTGCAGGTGATCTTCTTAATCTGCTGTCAGGAATTTTTAATTTGCGCTTTTAGCTTTTGTAACGCTCCGGCGCGTATCTGGCATACGCGTGATTCGGTAAGGTCCATAATTCCGGCAATTTCCTTTTGTGTGAGCTCCTCGTAGTAATATAGCGACACCACTAGCCTTTCCTTCTCCGGCAGAGCGTCAATCGCGCTGCCGAGCGTCTCGGCAAGCTCGTTTGTTTCCGCAATCTCCTCAGGCGTAGCGGAAGCGCACGCGTAAGACTGTTCCCATGATTCGTCATCGGCAGCCATGTCCTCAAAGTACATCACGCTGAAAGCACGGCTTGTATCCAGCGCTTTGCGCAGCGCCGCGTCGCTGATATTCAGGCGCACGGCAACTTCGTGCTCGCTTGGCTCGCGCCCAAGTTCGCTTTGCAGCTCGTTTTGCGCACGTTCTGCGGCTTTAAGCCTGCGGCGAAGGCTGTCGGAAGCCCAGTCCTGTGCGCGGATACTGTCGATGATTTCGCCGCGGATGCGTATCGCGGAGTAGGTCTCAAACCGCGCGTCACGCGCCGCATCATATTTTTCTATCGCGTCCATCAGCCCGATCACGCCGCTGCTTACCATATCGTCATAATTACAATAAGCGCCGTAGGCGGGCGCCAAATGAAGCGCCGCCTTCTTCACGGCGGGCAGATAATGCATCACAAGTTTGTTTTTATCTGAAAGCTTCCTGTATTTTGAATACCTTTGCCACAGTTCCTGTACGCACGCGCTATGTTCCATCATGGCAGCTCCCCGCCGGACATGCTGTATGTCGGGCTTTATTAAAGTGCAGCCCCTTAAATGCTGATTGCCGGCTGCACTTTATATACCCGAATTATGCGTTGCGGAAACAAATTTTTAATGATTTAGTCCCGTAAAAGTTCGTTCTCAACTTTTTTTATAAATCCGCATATACGCTGCTGCACTGCGGAGGCTTCCTCCGGCGAAAAATAGCTGTGTCCCGAGTTCTCCAAAATCAGCACCTCCACGGCGGCGGCCGAACAGAGGCCTTTTTTGAGCACCTCGGCGCTCTTCCAAGATACGGTTTCGTCGCGGCGCGACTGTATGACGAGCACCCTTTGGCGAATCCGCGGCAGTGACTTGCGCGCTTCCCTCATCACCGTAAGCAGCTCCGCCAAGCGGGGCACACCGCGCATATACTGCCATAGCGTACCCCCGCTCACGCTGTTCGCCAGACGGTAGCTCCTGATCATATCACTGTCTCGCGCGGGATCCCCCCACAGTACGCGCGGCAGTATGCGCAGCCTGCCAAAGCCGGCTTTAAGCCGCACAGGCGCGGATATCAGTATCAGGCCTTCCGCCCCGCGATGCGCCGCCTCGCAGATGCCAAGCAGCGCGCCAAGGGAGTGTCCGACCAAATATACATGCCGGTAACGCTGCCGCAGCTGCTGCGCTGCTTCCGAAACTGCCTGATGCCATTGGTTCGCTTTTGCCTGATAGAACTCCTTCGCATTGCCGCCATGCCCCGGCAGCAGTACCGCCATCACGCTGCAGCCTTGAGCCAGCAACGACTGCGCGATGCCCTTAAACTGGCATGGGCTTCCGTATATGCCGTGTATCAGCAGCGCCGCCGTATCGCTGTCTTCAGCCTCTATAAAAAACGATCGATGTCTGTTTCCTGCCGCTTCTTGCGTCATTGACGCCTCCAAAAAGTCGAATATTTCCGAACGTCCGCGCTGCGGTTTAACGCAAGTTATCCACAAAAACTGTGGATAACCTGTGTTTTTCGGTGGATAACTGTGCATAACTTTACGAAACGCGCACCGCTTTGCCAACCGACAGCAAATAGATAATCTTTTCCGAAACGGGCATATGCGTAATGCGCTGCAGCGCCTTTTCGTACAGCGCAAGCTGAAGCGAGTACTTTTGCGCGGTTTCGGCAGCGGTACCTCTTACCGCGTCCGTCTTGTAATCGACGAGCACCCACGCGCCGTTTTCGACGAAACACAGATCGATCACGCCCTGCACGATTACCGCCTCATTTGACTTTGACAGTCCCGCCTCATGAGCGTTCATGCGCAGGCAGAACGGCTGCTCATAAAGACATCGGCTGCTGCAACGCGCGCGCTGTGCCAAATCGCTGTCAAGGAACGCCGCGATCTGCTCCGAGTCGATATGCCGTGCCAGCTCCGCATCGATCACGCCCTTTTGCGCAAGCTCGTCTACGCGGCTCTTTACCTGCTCCTTCGTCCTGCGTTCCATACCGATATGCTGCAGCGCGCCGTGCATCAGCGTACCGCGCTCCGCAGCAGAAATCTCACCTTCTCGCTCGGCGTAAACCGGGCGCAGCGGGCTGGCTTCCTCCTCCATACGTTTCAGTGCCGAAACGCTGACCTTGGACGGTACACCGATGCCGCCTTCGAACGGATATCTTTCAAACAGCTTTACGGGCGGCTCAGCCGCCGCCGCACTCAGCAGCACGTCCAGCCGCTGCGCCGCGTCTTCCCGCTCAGCGTCCTGCACCGCCTCATTTGCAAACCGCACGATATCCTCGATGTGCCCGCCGTTCTCGCGGCACATCGCTGCCACGGCGGGCACGATGAGGTCAAAATATGTAACCGCTTCGTGCTGCCAGCCCTCAAACAACGGCTGCAGCCAGTCCTCCCGAATCTCCTCGCCCGCGCCGACGATAATCAGCCGCTCAATCGCGCGCGTCATGCCCACGTATAAAAGCCGCACCGTTTCGGATATCTTCTCGCGCTTCATCGCGCGCGCCACCGCCTGGCGGTGCCACGTATGGGTGCGCACGCGTCTTTGCGCGTCTACCGCGTCGAGCGCCAGGCCCAAGGAGCGCCCCACGAGTACGCTGCCCGCCGCGTCGCCTTTGTTGATCTTTTTGTGCATGCCGGAGAGTATCACCGCGCGGAACTCGAGCCCTTTGGATTTATGGATCGTCGTCATGCACACCGCTTCCGCCCCCTGCTGCGGCTGCGCCTCCCTGCCTCCGGCGATATGCTCCGCGATAGAAATCACGTCGCTCAGCCGCGCAGGGCGCGCGGCTGAAACTGCGCTGATAAAATCCGCGACCGCCGCGTCGCTGCCGCGACCGCCCGGCGAAGTCAGTGCATATTCAGCAAATTCGGCCTCCTGCCGCAGACGCGACAGAAAATCCGGCAGCGGCAGGCATAGCGACAGCGTCCTGTAATGCGCGATCTCCTGCTCAAACCGCCGCAGCTTGTCGCCAAGCGGCGAAGCTTCCCCAAATGCGCGCACCGTCGCACAAAAACTCTTGTCCGCACCTTCCGCTTCCGGCTGATACGCTGCGCGGATTTGCGCAAATTCCGGCTCGGTAAACCCAAAGTGCGGATAGCGCATCACGCTGAGCAGCGCGATATCGCTGACCGGGCTGTCGATCACACGCA
>CAZLRM010000063.1:0-8087 GCA_964561895.1 uncultured Christensenellaceae bacterium
ACTGAGCATCCACGTTCTCCGGGTCGCCCATGATCATGACGTACCTGACCGTGCCGTCGCCGTCCGCATCGCCCTTATCAGGCAGGTTGGCGATGATCTCGCCCTGGTATGTTCCGCTCTGGCGGGCATCCGCACCAACGTAGCAGATCTTATCCCAAGCCTTCATATCATCCGCGGAAGGTTCACGATTGATATAAACAACCGGAACATTGGCAGATTTGCACTTATCCGTGATGGTAGCAGCCGAGGAAGACTGAACGAGGTTAACGATCAGAACATTCGCGCCCTGTGCGATAAACGTATCGATCTGGTTCGTCTGCTCCGCCATGTCGCCTTTGCCGTCCACAACGGTGATGTCGTACTTCACAGCATCGGTCTCAAGGCTCTTCATGTAGCTCTCGAGTTCTTCACGATACAGTGTCATGAAGTTGTCGTCGAACTTGTAGATCGTAACGCCAACCTTATATGTCGTTGCTTCAGCGGGAGCAGCTTCGCTTGTGGTAGCCGCCGCTTCGGATGTGGTGGCAGCCGCCTCAGAAGTCGTTGCGACTGTGGTTCCGCCAGTGCAGGCTACGGCCACAACCGCCAACGCGATGACCAGTACGAGAGATAACAGTTTTTTCATGGGTTACTCTATCCTCCTTTTTATTAATTGGACAGTTGCCCGTCCAAACATATAAACTTAGGGGTGAAATCAAAAACAACTAATTGTAAAAAAAGGTTACTATATTTTTCGTTTTCAAACAAGTCTTTTTACCTGTCATCAAATCCTGCATATCAATCAATGACTAAATACTCCATACCGATTTGATGTATCCATTCTATACAATACATTTACAAAATGCAAGGAAAACAAGGCGCTAAATCGTGTTTTTTATTTTACTTTGCAACAATCGTTTATATTACGCATCATTTGTTAATACCTATGTATTATCTAATCAGGCCCATGTTCCCCGCTTTTTCACTTGCCGTTATATTAATATCATATTTATGTACTGTGCCCGGCAGAATTACTCAACATATTTATACGCGTAAAAATAGAACTATATGTACATGATAGCCGACGCAAACCTTGCAGCCCGCTTTGCTGCTTTTAAACGCGGCCATGGCGCTTTCGCAGCTCATGATGCCGGGGACCGGGCTGCAGTATAGCATGTCTGTCACAGAAGTACGCGCATTCATGTCGGAGTCGATCGGAGTTGCGCTGTTTCTTTACGTGGCGGGCATGTTTGCGGGCATGTACGAAAGCTTTGACGGATTTAAACGTTTCACGCGGTTTCAATACTTTAACGCCGCGCGGTACCGCGCAGCGGCAGCATCGAATGGATTTACGTTGCTTTGTCTGCCGGCATTCCGATTGCGGGGCGGTGCTTTCTCCGGCAAACCGAAAAACTTATTGTGTTAAACCAGGAGCGGCATCCGGAAGCGCTGCGGAAGGGCAAGCGGCAAAGAGTATTGCGGTCCGGCTTTACCGGGTGTGCCGAGCATGGCTGCCCGTACGCATCGACCAACCGCATCGTAAGCACGGCGCAAATCAAGCGACTGCTTTTTCACTGCTTCGGACGCTGTCAGTTATCGATTATAGCCATTGAATAAACGCTGTCTTATCCTTGCGGTTGTAGCCCGCCTACTCGTAAAGGCGCAGCGTGCCTTCCTCTTCCGATCCGGTGAGCAGCATGATTTTATAGCAGCCCTCGCGCATCGCAATACGCTTTGCGTAATCGAGGCAGCGCGACGCCCAGCCCTGCCGCCGGTATGCCGCATCCGTTACCACATTCTCTGCCAACGCGTAGGGTTTCGCGCCGTGCGTTAAGTTCGGCACGATCACAACGACGCACGATGCAACAATCCTCCCGTCCGTCTCTGCCACGATGATATGATGGCCGCGATCCGCCATGATGCGCTCCCACGCGGCGCTGGTGCGATCAAGAGAGCCGATATCATCGCCGGGATGCAGCTGCGCATATAGCGCAAGCAGCGCTTCCATTTCGTCCTGCATGATTTCGCGGATCATGGGATACCTCCATTGCGCTGATTATATTGAATGACGTGCGCGGCACCCTTCCGGCGCTATGCGCCACCTCCCCTTTCAAGGGGAGGCTTGGTTACTACGTAACCGCAGCGCGCGGCATACCTAACGCACAGCGGAGCGCAGCGATTTTGCCTGTCGCCGGGTGTGGCTCACGTTTCGCGGAACTTCCGGGAGCCCCCCTACGAGAAAAGCGCTAAGCACAATACCACGGCAAATCCCGCTTTTGTCATGCTTCGCCTCCCGCCTGCGCCTCCATACCTTTAAGCCTCGATTGTGCCCACAACTTCAGCCACTCATATTCACTTGAACTCAGATATTCGACGCATGAAGCGAAGCCTTCATCGTCGCCGATTTTGCTGTAAGCCCTTGCCCGATAGTAAAAACTCGAGTCTAGAAACAGGTACATCGGATCGTGCACCTTCTCCAGCATCTCTATCGCTTTTTCATATCGGCCGAGCTTGTAATAGCTGACGCCCATGAGATAATAGAATTGCTCGGATTGCTTATCGCCAAACTTGCGTAAAAACTTATTGCCCCACCATGTGGTTCCGTTGTAATGCCTCGCATCGAAGTTTCTGAGCATCCGCTTGCCCATGCGCTCATAGGCGTCATATTCGGGGTCTGTCCCCCAATCAAACGGGTTTTCGAGCCCTTCCCAGTCCGGCGGACCTTCATCATAAAACACTGAAATATCTTCCTGTGGTTTTAAGTTCTCGGCTTCCCAGACGATTGTGCCGTCTTCCTCTATATACGTTGGCTGCATTTCCTTAAAACTGATCCCTGCCGGATTGTATCCCTTGAATCTCATACGAATGGTGATTTTCCCGATGGTACCTTTCCACGTGGCGCCGCTCCTCAATATGTAAACGATATCTTCCCAGTCATGCGCCATTCCGCACGAGTTTACTGCCCAATACCGGTTCGCCACCTTTACTCTCTCGTCCGCTGCGAAGGTCACTTTCCATGTATACCATTGCGGGTAATACAGTCCGTCGATGTTATTGCCTTCGGGCTCAAGCCCGCTCTTAATGCTTACAGGCACACGTTTGCCGCGTATATATGTCCTGAATTCGTTGAGATCGGTGATGTATTCATCTTCAGGCCCTTCATCAGACCCGTCTTCGTCATACTCGTCGTCAGTATATTCATCATCAGTATTTTCAAACTCCCGCTCTCCTGTTGGAAAGCCCATCATCAGCGTTGTCTTCCTGCCGGTATTATGGAAGAAGAACTGACACGACACATACGAGCAGCCGTCTTTGACAACGATATCGATGATTTCCTGTTCCATCACCACATCAGAGTTGGATATGGCATAAACCGTTCCGCCGGTGCCGCCCTGAATCATTGCGTCGTTTGCGTTCGCCGATACCGGTAAGAAAGTCAGCGTCATCAATAGGATGAGCGCAACCCCAAAAACCTTTTTTATATTGTGACCTCCGGAAAGTGCGGGCAGGGTAAGCGCAAGAGCGGCATAGCGTTTCATCGCGAGCCTCCTTTTGGCTTGATAATGTGATCATACCATGTTATTCCATACAGAAGGTTACCAGAATATTACTGGTTTATGAAAATTGTATTGAGGTTTCATGCTCGGCGACGCCGCACGGTGTACGGATAACGCCAAGCGGCGTTTCGTGTTTGAGTGCGGCTCGTTTCGCTGCCCAGATACGCGTTCATCGCAATATCAGCGGCATATGGGTGCGACGCAGTTCCGATTTATTGCACTCGGGCAGCCGCACAGGGCTGCTCCTGCGAGTTAAATAATCATCCTTTATGCCCACGCGTTTGTTTTACACCACCATACCGCCATTGACGCCCAGCACCTGGCCTGTGATAAAGCCCGATTTATCGGAGGCGAGGTAGTAAATCGCTTCGGCGACGTCGCGCGGCGTTCCGAGGGTACAAAGCGGCGTTTGTTCTTTCAATGACGCGATGGCATCTTCGTTTAGATGCGCGTTCATCGCGGTATCGATAACGCCCGGCGCGACGCAGTTGACGCGGATGTTAGAGGGGCCAAGCTCCTTTGCGAGCGCTTTGGTGAGGCCTATCACCGCGGCCTTGGACGCGCTGTAGTGCGTCTCGCACGAAGCGCCCGTCACGCCCCAGATGGAGGACACGGTGACGATGGCGCCCGACTTGCGCGATATCATGCCGGGCAGCACGGCGCGGCAGCAGCGGTATACGCCGCCCACGTTGACGTCCATCATGGTATCCCACTCTTCCGGCGTGATGTCGGTGAACAGCTTTTGCTGCGCGATACCGGCGTTACAGACGAGCACGTCGATGCGGCCAAACGCGCCGAGCACCTTACCCGCCATCGCGTCCACCGCCGCGCCGTCGCGGATATCCGCCTGCACGGCAACGGCGCTTGCGCCCGCCGCTTTGATCTCCTCCACGAGCGCCAAAGCCTGCACCTCGCTTGTATGATAGTGCACGGCGACGCTGCAGCCCGCCTGCGCGAAGCACCTCGCGGTTTCGGCTCCGATGCCCGTCGCGGCGCCCGTAATCAATACCACTTTGGCCATGAACGCTCCCTTCAGCTCATCTCGTCGAGCGATAATGAGAAGCTCGGCACGAACGTTTCCATGAAATACCTGACCTCAGGCCGGTCGATATTGCTTATGGCCTTCTCGATGGTCTTTTTGGCCTGCTTGAACTCCGTGTTGCCCGCGGAAAGTTCCTCCACGCACTTTAGGTACGCGCATATCTTATCCGCCGCCTTGACGAGCGCATAGCTTTCCGCGTCGTCCTCACGGCGCAATATCAGCGTTTCGTACTCGTCACGCAGCGTCTCGGGGATCATCGCGGTCAGCTTATCCTCCGCGACCTGCTCGATGTTTTTATACGCGCCGCGGATTTCGGGGCTGAAGTACTTGATGGGCGTCGCGAGGTCTCCCGTGATGACCTCCCCCGCCTCGTGGTAAACGGCCAGCGCCAATACATGCTCCGCGTCCGCATGGCCCCCGAACAGTTTGTTCTTAATCAGCGCCAGCGCGTGCGCGATCATCGCGGTTTGCAGCGAATGCTCCTGTATGTTTTCCTCGCGCGTGTTGCGCATGAGGCCCCAGCGCTTGATGTATTTCATACGCGCCATGTAGCTGAAAAAGTGAGACATCGTTTTTCCTCCATCGAGCCGCTGTTGACAAGCGCCGCGCCGCGGCGCTATAATACTTTTAACCGCTGGGGGCGCCATAATTGGCTGAGATGCGCAGACGCGCAGAACCCTTTGAACCTGTTGGGTCATTCCAACGCAGGGAAGCAAGATTCACGTCTTACGAGACCCGCGCGGTGCGGGTTTTTGCTTTAAAAGGGGGTAACCTTAGGGTATATCCCTTTTTATTTGCAGCCGGGGCGGTCTTCTCTTATTCTACCCGATGCGGAAAAATAACACAATACGGGGGTAAGATTATGAACTGGTTAAACGCTCTGTTTTCCGACGCGGAAGGAGGTACGCCCTGGTGGGGCATCGTGCTTTCCGTGCTCATCGTGCTCGCCATCGGCGCGGCGGTGACGGCGCTCATTGTGGCGATCGCGGGCGCGGTGCGAAAAAAGCACGAGGGCAAAACGCTCACGCGCTCGCAATGGACGGTGCGCGAGCTCGTATTCGGCGCGCTGTGCATCGCCATCGCTTTCGCGCTGTCGTATTTGCGCTTCTTCAAGATGCCGCAGGGCGGCTCCATCACGCCGGCCTCCATGCTGCCCATCATCATGTTCGCCTACATCTACGGCACGCCAAAGGGGCTGCTTGTGGCACTGGCCTACGGGCTGCTGCAGCTTTTGCAGGACGCGTACGTCGTCCACTGGGCGCAGCTCGTCATGGACTACATACTCGCGTTCCTGCCTCTCGCGCTCGCGGGGCTGTTTAAAAAGAGCATGCTGCCGGGTGTAATCATAGGCGGCCTTGGGCGGCTCGTGTTCTCCACGCTGTCGGGCGTGATATTCTTTGCCGAGTACGCGGGCAGCCAGAACGTATGGGCATACTCGCTGGGCTACAACGGCACGTACCTTGGGCCGGAGACCGCGATCTGCTTCGTGATCGCGCTGATACCGGGCATCCGCAAGGCGGTCGATCTGTTTAAGGCGCAGGCGCAGGGGAAGAAGATTGAGGCGAGGGCGTAGGGGGAGGGGACAAGGGGTTGGAAAAGGGCGGGCTTCAGTGGAAGCTCGCCCTTTAATTCTTCCTACAGATCTGAGAATATTTTTTATTAAAGGCTAAGCGTTTTCAATTTCCATTTCTTCATCCTCGTCGCTCTCCATTTCTATCTGCACGGGACGCACATAATTCAAAATATGTGAAGAGAATCCACTTCCTTCGTACATAACAATCATTTCAATTTTACACTTATAATATTGCATTATTAAATTATGAAAAGTAAATGTCATCTCAAAAAGTATTGGCTTATCTTCTATTTTTGGAAAACCAAAGATTGGTATTGCAGCATACTGACCAGCAGTAATATCGCATCTATAAGAAAGAAAAAAACTTGGTAATCTACCATCAATCAAAAGCTGATCACATCCAAAATTACGAATAGTCTTTTCTCCATCATTATGTAATACAAAAATAAAATTACTGTATTTTTACGCCAACTCGTCATTAGCTAAAGTTAAATCATCTTGATCTATTAAATTTATTAATGTTGGTTGTATAGAGCATTTTTCAGGAGAGAATTCTCTTTTAAAAATCTCTCCATTTATGTGATAATAATAGCGATTTCCAGTGTTTAATGTTGGGTAGTATTTTGCGATCTCTATTTTTTTTAATACTTCAATAGCTTCAACAGTTTTATTTGTGAGATCGCGTATTTCTTGTTGAACGCGCTCTGTATTTTTTGTTGCGTCATCCGACAAATCTTTATAGCGTTTATTCTGCCATACTGCAATAAATCCCAAGGTTACAGTTGCTATTGCGCTCCAAAAGCCCGCTAACATTGTTACCCAATTTCCATTAACTTTATTATCATATAGTAGAGATAATATAGCTAGAAAAATTATAAAGAGAATAACCAGAGCACTAACAAGGATGGTCTGCCAATCTTTCTTAAGTAACTGCATCAAATGCTTTATCATAAGTAATTCTCCAGAAAATATTATGTGCATGACAAATTATCTATTTATTGATCAATACAATCATCTTTTTTAATTATTCCTGTTGAGACTATTCTTGAAAAAATATCTTCAAGACTGCTGCAATCTTCAATTCCAGTATCCATCGTAGAATTAAAGAATTTTCTTTTTAGAACCTCAACTGCTTTATCAAAAGATTTTCCTATTTCTACAATTGATTTTCTCAGTTCATCAGTTTCTGAAATATAAATTAAAAATCCCGCATAATCTCCAAAATCTATTTCAGATTCTTCTGTATATTTTGCGTGTTTACTAACAATAGGTGAATATTTTAATGTTATTTTAAGCTTGCGGTTGGCGAATTTCAAAACGTTTGCAGTAATAGCATCTAAGCATATAACCAACTGCTGTTGGGGATAAACAGTAATATTGCCATATGACATCTTGTTCAAACGGTCTTGTGCCTCTTGAGGTAATTGCCTAATAAAATCATTAAAAATAATCCCAAATAATCTTCCTGGAACCTCACCTACATTTCTAATAACAATACAGGTAAGGCTGCTTCTAATTAATTCAAACGAAGCTTGAAGATACGGCCTTTTCTTTTCACTTCGTTCTTTTAACAATATTATAATTGCGACTAGAGAAACAACTGAGCATATAGCAGATATTATTGCTGCCCAGTCTGTTCCACCATTTGTCTGTTTAATACTATCTATAAGTTCCCGCATCAAATCTTCCATATTAACTCCAAGCTTTGTCAGGTAGGTATCCAGAAGGGACTGATATCCGCTTATTTCTGTTGAGGGGCATTCTCCATAAAATAACTTTTAAAGTCTATTGTTTTGTCGGCGTGCTCAATTTGAAATAAAATATAAAATATATCAGCATTATTGTTATTATATATATCCCTATAATGTAAATAGAATTTAAGAACTAGTACATTGTTAACACTAATACTATAAAATAATCTAAATCTATGGTATAC
>CAZLRM010000064.1:0-3116 GCA_964561895.1 uncultured Christensenellaceae bacterium
CCCGCGACTTCGACCTTGGCAAGGTCGCACTCTACCACTGAGTCACTCCCGCATGCTGCACGCCCATTGTAGCATACACATGGGCCTTTGGCAATTGCGAATGCTTAAACTTCGCCCGGGCTAATGGTGGGAACAGTTGGGCTCGAACCAACGACCCCTTGCTTGTAAGGCAAGTGCTCTCCCAGCTGAGCTATGCTCCCAAAAAGCGTCTTCTGTCAAAGAAGAACGCTGCGATATTGTATACTAGTCAAGCAATCCGTGTCAAAAACGAGGGAATCCATTCATCCGAAAATATCATCGTTATTCTCCCTGATAGGCCCGATTGCGTCGTTTTGCTGGCATTATTACTTCCTGCGTTTTTCCAGCGCTGCGAACACTTCGCCGGGGGTAAGCCCGCGGTCGCACAGCATTACAAACAGATGATAAATGAGGTCGGCGCTTTCGTAACGGATCTCCTCTGCAGAATTGTTCTTTGCCGCGATAATGACTTCCGAGGCTTCCTCCCCCACTTTCTTCAGTATCTTGTCGATACCCTTATCAAACAAGTAGTTTGTATAGGAGCCCTCTTTCGGGTTTGCCTTTCTGTCGCGAATCACGCCGAAAAGCTCGTCGATGATGCCGTATCCGCACGTATAATCTGCCTCCCCATACAAAGATTCAAAGAAGCACGAATAGCGCCCCGTATGGCACGCAGGGCCTTCCTGAGATACCAGCGCGAGCAGCGTATCGCCGTCACAGTCGATTTTAAGCTCTTTAAGGCTCTGGAAATGACCGGAAGTCTCTCCTTTGCGCCAAAGCTTCCCGCGGCTGCGCGACCAGTACACCATGTCGCCGGTTTCCATCGTTATTTCAAGCGCTTCGCGGTTCATATAAGCCATCATAAGCACGGCATTGGTATGGATATCCTGCACGACTACGGGCACAAGACCTTTGTCGTCAAATTTTACGTCTTCTATATTCATATGTTCCCCTTTCAGCTCAACCGTACCGGTATTTTTTCGTTTCGCAGGTATTCCTTGACGTCCCCCACGGTATATTCGCCGTAGTGAAATATTGAAGCGACAAGCACCGCATCGGCATTCGCTTTCTCAATGACATCTTTTAAATGCGACAGCTTGCCCGCCCCGCCCGAAGCAATCACGGGGATGCTTACGATCTCTGACACCGCTTTGGTCATCGGAATATCATAGCCGTCCTTGGTGCCGTCCGTATCCATGCTCGTGAGCAGAATTTCTCCCGCGCCGCGCCGCTGTGCTTCATCCACCCATTTCAGCAGGTCGAGCCCGGTATTCACGCGCCCGCCGTGCACATATACCTCCCAGCCCGCTCCTGCTTCACGCTTTTTTGCGTCGACCGCACAGACCACGCACTGGCTGCCAAACTTCTCCGCCGCTTCGGTTATCAGCTCCGGATTTTTAACTGCCGCGGAATTGATGGAAATCTTATCGGCGCCGCGTTTCAGCATATCTCTGAAATCTGCGACTGTGCGGATACCTCCGCCCACGGTAAGCGGTATAAAAACTTGTTCCGCCGTGCGCGCGACAACGTCCGCCATGATATTGCGTTGATCGGACGACGCTGTAATGTCGAGGAACACGAGCTCGTCAGCGCCCGCTTTATTGAACAGCTTCGCAAGCTCCACGGGATCGCCCGCGTCTCGGATATTCACGAAGTTCACGCCCTTGACGACACGGCCTGCGTGTACGTCGAGGCACGGTATGATCCTTTTTGTCAGCATCCTTCCTCCCCCGTGCGGATCGCATCTGCGAGGCTGATATCGCCCGTGTAGAGCGCCTTGCCTATGATGACGCCAGCCGCGCCTGCTTTTGTGACGCTCCGCACGTCTTCCAGCCGGCTCATTCCGCCCGAAGCGATGATTTCCATGCCCGTCTGCGCGGCCATGTCCCGCACCGCCTGGGTATTAGGCCCCGTCAGCATGCCGTCACGCGCGATATCGGTATAAACGACCGTTTGTATGCCGCGCAGTTTCATTTCCTGCGCGAGCAGCACAGGCCTCACCTTCGTCTTTTGCACCCATCCGCGCGTGGCGACGCGCCCGTCCTTTGCGTCAATCCCGACCACGATGCGTCCTGGGTATTTTGCGGCCGCTTCGGCCACAAGCTCCGGTATCTCAAACGCTGCAGTACCGAGTATCACGCGCTGCACGCCCAGCTCAATACGCTGCCGGATATCCTCCATGCTTCGAACGCCGCCGCCCAGCTGAACCGGTATGCTTACCCCTTTTAATATTTTCGTCACAGCTTCGCGGTTAGCGAATGTTCCGGAGAACGCCGCGTCGAGATCGACTATGTGCAGATACTGTGCGCCTTCCCGCTGCCATCTTAGCGCCACCTCAGACGGATCGCCGTACTGCGTGGCATTAGCCATATCTCCCATCTTAAGGCGTACGCATACGCCGTCTTTCAAATCAATCGCCGGGTATATCCTCATGTCATCTCTCCAAAGTTTTTCAGCATTGCCAGCCCCGCTTCGCCGCTCTTTTCGGGATGGAACTGAAAGCCGAATATATTATCCTTCCGCACTGCGGCGGTAAACCGATACCCGTAATCCGCTTCTGCGATGATATACTCCCCCGGCACCTTCGACGCATGGTAGGAATGCACAAAATAGACGTAAGGTTTGCCGCTGATCAACGGGTTTTCGCGCACGGAAAGGTTGTTCCAACCCATATGCGGCACCTTTAAATCATTTACTGTAAAACGCACGACTTCACCCGGCACGAGGCCAAGGCCTTCGAATATGCCGTTCTCGAAGCTGCGCTCAAACAGCAGCTGCATACCGAGACAGATGCCCAAAAATGGCTTGCCTTTGCGCACTTCGCCTATTATTATCTCGCTCAGCCCGGTATGCGTGAGGCTTTCCACTGCGTCCGCAAAAGCGCCGACACCCGGCAGAACGATATGCGATGCGTCGCGTATGCACTGCGCCTCGTCCGTGATAACGGCTTCAAATCCGAGAAATTCCAGCGCTTTTTGCACGCTGCGCAGGTTGCCCATGCCGTAATCGGTGATTGCGATCATTACAGCACTCCCTTGGTGGAGGGGATGCCGCTGCTGCGCGGGTCCTTTTCCAGCGCGCAGCGCATCGCGCGCCCC
>CAZLRM010000064.1:3216-8033 GCA_964561895.1 uncultured Christensenellaceae bacterium
CCGTGCCGCGCGAACAGGTCCAGCATATGGTCAAAAAAGCCGATGCCCGTATTGATCCGGCGTTTTCCCTCGCCGTCAATATTCAGCGAAAGGCTGATTTGTGTCTCGCTTGTATCTCGTTTGATTTCCGCGCTCCTCATGGCTTATCCTCCTTAACGAACCGTATTGCCGCGCTTTTGCCGTGCGCGTCAAGACCCTCTGCCTGCGCAAAGCGCACAATTTCATCATAGCACTCGCGCAGTGATTTTTCATCATAATATACGTAATTTGTCGTCTTTACAAAGTTGTCCACGGACAGCGCCGACGAAAATCTCGCTGTTCCCGATGTGGGCAGCACGTGGTTCGGCCCCGCAAAATAGTCGCCCAGCGGCTCCGGCGAATATTCGCCCAGGAACACCGCGCCCGCGTTGCGCACCTTTTCAAGGTGATGCTTCGGGTCTGCGGTCAGTATCTCCAGATGCTCCGGCGCGATATCATTGGCGATATCGAACGCCTGAGTCAGCGTATCCGTTACGATGACCGTACCGTAATCCGCAACAGACTTCTCAGCAATTCCTTTTCGCGGCAGCGTTTCAAGCTGCCATTCAATCTCTACAGCGGCTTTCTCTGCAAACGCGCGGCTGGGCGTAAGCAGTATGCTCGCTGCCTTCTCGTCGTGCTCTGCCTGCGATAAAAAATCTGCCGCCGCGTAGACTGGATTCGCGTTTTCGTCCGCGATGATGAGCACCTCGGACGGGCCTGCGATCATGTCAATGCCAACAATGCCGTACACCTCGCGCTTTGCTGCCGCGACATACGCGTTGCCCGGCCCGGTGATCACATCCGCTTTCGGCACGCTCTTCGTGCCGTAAGCCAGCGCGGCAATTGCCTGTGCGCCGCCGATCTTCAGTATCATATCTGCTCCCGCCATGTGCGCCGCCACGAGCGTAAGCGGCTCTATGCGTCCGGTTTTACCCGGCGGCGTGACCATGACGATCTCTTCCACGCCCGCGATTTTAGCAGGTATGATGTTCATAAGCACGCTTGAAGGATATGCGGCTTTGCCGCCCGGCACGTATACGCCCGCCCGCTTCACCGCAATTACGCGCCTGCCCGTTACCGCGCCGCCGTCAGCGCATTCGTAGCTTTGCCGCCGCTGCTTTTCGTGGAATGCGCCGATATTTGCCGCGCTCTTATTCAGCGTTTCCAGCAGTATCTTCGGCACAGTATCGTAAGCCTCGGATATTTCTTGTTCCGTCACGCGGATATTGCTTTCGTCGATATCAAAGCCGTCAAATTTTTGCGTGTACTCAAACAGTGCCTTGTCCCCGTACATTTCAACATCGCGCAAAATTTCTTTTACAGTCTTGGTTACGCCTTCATCCGTTTCGGCCTTGCGCTTCAGCCGCCGCAAAGCGTCGTCAATTTCGCTTGAGTTGTATATCCTCATCATGTTTCCTCCACCGCAGCGCGAATGCGGTCGATCAAAGGCACCATCACTTCAGCCTTGATTTTCAGGCTCGCGCGGTTAACCGCAAGCCGCGCGGACACTTCGCATACGTCTTCCAGCACCGCAAGGCCGTTTTCCACCAAAGTACGCCCGCTCTCCACGATATCGAGTATCACGTCGGACAGCCCTAAAATCGGGCCGAGTTCCACGCTGCCCGATAGCTTGATGCATTCTATGGAAACGCCTTTGGACGCATAATACCGCCGTGCAATCTCCGGGTATTTCGTTGCGACGCGCAGTACCGAAGCCGTAAGGGATCCGTTTCTTTTCTCTGCATATCCCGCAACGGCGAGCTTGCACTTTCCGAACTTCAGATCTGCCATTTCATAGAGCGGCAATCCCGCTTCCATCAGCGTATCTTTGCCTGCCACACCCAAATCCGCGACGCCGTGATCCACATAGGTCGGTACGTCGGTAGGCTTGACGAGTATAAACCGCATATCGCTTTTTTCATCATAAAAAATCAGTTTTCGTGTATCAGAGAGCACTTCGGGGCACTCGACGGCGCATTTACCGAGCAGCTCCATCGTCTTCTCCGCGAGACGGCCTTTTGCCAATGCCATTGTAATCATTGGATACTCCTTACAGCTTAAGCTTGCTTCCGTCGGTTTTGAAGTAAAGCGCTTCGGATGCACCGCTTTTCTTTTTGAGTGACAGCAGCGCCTCTATTTCCATCCCGGCGGAAAACATCACGCGCTTGCCGTCCGCGCGAAGCGCTTCCGCGTACGCGAAAGCTTTGCCGCTTGCGCCCTCATCGCACGATATGACCGCAAACGTATCGTAGCTGCCCTTAAGCAGTCCCTGACGCTCCATCGCGATCATCACGCGTTTAATGCCCAGCGCAAAGCCGGTGGCGGGTGCAGGTTTCCCGAACTTTGTCAGCAGCGCGTCGTAACGTCCGCCTGAAACGACCGGAAAGCCGATACCCGGCGTGATGCCCCGAAATATGATACCTGAATAATACGCAATGTCGTGCAACATACCGAAATCCACAGAGAGGTACGATTCCAGCCCATATTCGCACAGCAGGCTATATACGCTCCTAATGTTCTCTACCGCCGCTGCACAGTCCTTATTGTACGTCAGCGCCAGCGCTTTTTCAAAAACTTCTCTGCCGCCGAATAGGGACGGCAGCGTCATGATCTGCTCCTTGAATTCACTGCTTAGCATCATCGCGTCTGCCGCAGCCTCTACCGCAATTAAATCCTTTGAATCCACCGCGTGGCGCAGCGTGTCCGCCTGTGCCGCGTCTAGCCCCATATCGGTAATCAGCGCCTTAAAATATGCCACCTGACCGATATCGACCGTAAACGAATTGAGCCCGCACACTTTAAGCGATTTGATCGCAAGCGCAATAATTTCCGCATCCGCGCTGCAGCATGCATTACCGATAAGTTCCGCGCCCGCTTGTGTAAACTCTCCGGCTCGGCCTAAAGCGGGTTGCGCCGCGGCAAATGAGTTTTGAATATAAAACAGACGCTTTGCGGTTTTCAGATCCATGCGCGTCGCCGCAGCCCGCGCAATGGGTACGGTAATATCCGGACGCAGCACCAATATCCGGCCCTTCGCGTCCATGAACTTGATCATGCTTTCCTGCATATACGAGCCTACGCCGCTCTGAAAAATATCGTAGAACTCGTAAGTGGGCGTTTCCATTTCATCAAACCCTGCGTTAATGAAACCTGTGCGCAGCGCGCTTTCTATATTCCGTTTTATACAGCATTCCTCGGGCAGGCAATCCTCCACACCTTCAGGGATCTGCTTGATATATTTTACCATGGCCTCACCTTTTATCGTATTACTATGCTAATATATTATATGATTTTATAATGGTTGTCAACCGCCAAAAACTAATAAGGAGGCTGTCGTCTGCGACAGTCTCCTTATGATATTATCTTTGTCTAGAACGCCTTACCGCCAGGCATGCTTGATTCAGCATACTGAATCATCTTCTTAACCATATTACCACCGATTCTGCCGGCTTCACGAGCGGGTATATCTCCGTTGTAACCCTGCTGAAGATTTACCCCAATTTCGCCTGCAACTTCATACTTCATGTTGTTCAGTATCTGTTTCGCCTGAGGAACCAAAGTCTGATTGTTGTTTGCCATCTTTTTCACCTCCTTTAATTATTGCCTTGCTGATTATAATTTGCCCAATAAATTAAATAATACGCTGGTAATAATATAGAGGTGTGGCAGTTTTAATTAATAGAGGTTTTTTCAAATTGCCGCATAAATCGTTCTTTTGCGCGCAGCTTTAAATCATAATAAAGCGATGTTTTATTATTTTCCATGTCTTCGGCAATATCGCGTGTTTCGGTAAACAGCCGCATGTCCGATATCATATGCGCCATATAAAGGTCAGACGCGCCGCTTTGATGGCTGCCGAGAAACTCTCCCGGCCCGCGTTGTTTCAGGTCTTCTTCGGCGATTATAAAACCGTCGTTTGTAGACGTCAGCACGGACAGACGCTCGTTGTCGTTATCGTCCGACATTAAAAAACAGTATGATTTTTTATCACTTCGCCCCACACGTCCCCGAAGCTGGTGCAGTTGCGCAAGCCCGAAACGATTTGCGTCTTCAACGACCATGACCGTGGCGTCCGGTATGTCTACGCCGACTTCGATTACGGTTGTGGACACGAGAAGGTTGATTTTTTTCTCTTTAAACTGCGCCATTACAAAGTTTTTTTCATCAGGTCGCATGCGCCCGTGAAGCAGCGATACGCCAAACCCGGAAAAGATCTCATGCAATTCCTTATAAAGCTGCTCGGATGAACGAAGCGGCATGTCGTCGCTTTCCTCTACAGCAGGGCATACGACGAATATCTGCCCGCCGCTCTCCATTTCTTTTTTTAAAAAGCCGTACATATCTGCGCGTTTTTTCTCGGGTACACAGAAGGTTTTGACAGGCATACGTCCCGCGGGCATCTCATCGATTATAGATATATCGGTTTTACCAAACAATATCAGCGCCAGGGAGCGCGGTATGGGCGTCGCCGACATAATCAGCGTATGCGGCGCTTTCGATTTGCCTTCGAGCAATGCTCTTTGCCCGACACCGAAACGGTGCTGCTCGTCCGTGATCACAAGCGCGAGATTCGCAAACTGCAGCCGGTTATAGACCAGAGCATGCGTGCCGATTACGATATGCGTCAAACCTGCCGCTGCATTTTCATAGATTGTTCGGCGCTGCGCCGCAGGCGTGCTGCCCGTCAGCAGCTCAATGTTGGTGTATTCATCCCCTAACACGCGCAGCGCGTTGATATAATGCTGCTTTGCCAGCACTTCGGTGGGCGCCATCAGCGCGCATTGACAGCCGTTTTT
>CAZLRM010000065.1:0-8006 GCA_964561895.1 uncultured Christensenellaceae bacterium
CGCTTAAGACGCAGGCCATCGCCTGATACAGATAGCCCTGTGCGCCCGCATTTTGTGCCATAAAACCCCACCGCTTTAGTCAGGTTATAATAAATCGCGTATATTATATCACACCATATCCCCTTTTCCTACCAACACTGCATTGATACGTCATTATCTCTATTAAAGCCCGAATTTCGCGTTAACAGCGGGCGTACCGTAATATGCGTAATACCTTCTTTTTAACGATTCGCCTGATTGCGCTCAATCGCGGTAGCTTTAAGCCGTTTGAGAACTGTGATAAAATATAATAGTTAATATATGGCCATTAGCGTAAAAACATCATTACGCCTAAAATACGCCCTGTGGGATAATGGCGAAACGTGCCGAGCGTCGCGATATCATCATTGTCTGGGAACAGACAAAAACAAAAGTGGAGGATATTACTATGTATCTGATCGGAATTGTAGTTTTTGTTGCGATGTTAGTGGGAATTGTGTTTTGGACAGCCGCACCGCTGGCCTTTGTGGACTTTCCGAGCCTTCTGGTAATATTGGTGTTAAGCGCGGCTGTGCTGGCAGCTTCCGGGCTGATGGGCGATTTCTTCAAAGGATTTAAGTTGATGGGGCAAAAGGCTAACCCCTATTCCGCCATTGAGCTAAAACGCATACTGGCTGCGGTGCGTCTGGCAATTTGGGCTTTTCTGCTGTCGGGTATGGTCGGGACGTTGAGCGGCGCCATGCGATGCTCTCGAATCTTAGCGATGCAGCTTTGATAGGCCCCGGGGCGGCGATGGTGCTGCTGACCTTATTGTATTCGCTGATATTTGTGTTCATTATGCTGCCTATACAAGCAAGGGTAAAAGCCGTGCTCGCGACGATGGAATAGAGGTGGGTATGAAGAAACGGCTGTTTTCCGTCCCGGGTTTGCTTGTTTATGTCATATTGCTGGCATTCATGCTGCGGTTCGACATGCGCCGCATGGTACAGCCGGTGCCGCTGGTGTCCGTGCTGGCAGGCGTTGTGATTTTAACGCTCTTCCAATATAAAAAAGGGACGACGTGGCATAAGATGCTGATACAGGCCCGGTGGAATGCTTTTGTCGCGGGGCTATTGACGACGCTGCTGCAGCTGCTGCCGTTGTTGTCAGACTCGGGTATCAGTATGGATGCGCTTGCAGTAAAGTCGATACCCTTGGTGTATGGCAGCCTGATCTGTCTCGTGATTGATGTTGTACTGATGCCGAAAGAGGCTGCGGGTACTGCCCCTTTGCCGGGTACGCGGGACTTGTTCTCCGCGGAAATTGCCCACCCGGTATTTATTGCTCACGGTTTCTCTGCGCGCGAGTGCCATGTAGCGCTCAAGCTGCTGGAGGGCACCACCAACAAAGAGATCGCAGCCCAGCTTTTTATATCGGAAGCCACCGTAAAAAAGCATATTCAGAATATGTTTAAAAAGTGCGGTGCATCCGACCGGCAGAATTTCATTGCGATATATATCCGTTGGGTGAATGAATACGCAGCAGGCAGCGGGCAATAATATGCCCGCTGCCGTATTGCACTGACCGGCATCAGTACTGCTTATACGGCCCTCAGGATTCTCTTTTTTGTCAACTGCGTAGAGAAACATGCATCCTCCGCGTACAACACGGCGATATTCGGGCCCCGCGGCGCCAATATCAGGGAGATTTTAACCACCTGCAAATAGAAGAACAGCCGCACGGCGAAAGATTATTTAACTGCATGGCTTCGCACGGCATGTAAACCATGCCGCAGTAAAACGCAGCAGAAAAGGAGTTTTGGTGCGCTTTTTATGATAATGCCTTTCAGTACGGAAAGTATTGCTGTACGAAATAGATCACGCAGGGAAGCGTCACTGTGCACAGCACGGTGGTAACGAGTACGACCTGCGCGGTGTAGGCGGGTTCGTTGTCAAACTCGTGCGCAAGCATCGCGGCGGTGACCGCAGTGGGTGTGGCGATGCCCACGATCAGCGCTTGCGCGAGCAGCCCGTCAGCCCCCAAAAGCAATACAAGTGCAAAACCCAAAAGCGGTGCGGAGATGATTTTAACCAGGCTGGTAGCTATCACGCGTCCGATACCCTGCGTGATGCGCACTTCGGCAAGCTGCACGCCGAGCGATAAGAGCGCGATGGCAATAAAAGCGTCGTTCAAGTAACCCAGCGGCATCATGATCATTTCGGGGATATCAAGGGCAGTCAGGCGGACGATGGTGCCCAAAACCATTGCGTAGAGCACGGGCATTTTCAATATACTCAGCAGCGCCTCGCGGCTAGAAGCACGGCCAGCGCTGGCCTGATACACGCTGACCGTGGACGATATGACGTTTTGGAACAGTACGATGATGAGCTGGGATGCGTTGGCCACCGGGCTGCCTGGAAATACGCGGTCGATCAGCGGAAAGCCATAGTTACCCGTGTTGATCAGCATCATTGTGTTGTTGGTTGCGTTGCGCACGCTCTTTGGAAACCGCGCGATTGCGCTGTATGCGCGGCTGATGGCATAGAGCCCGGCTGCCAGCAGCACACTGTATGCTGCCACTGTAAAAAGAATCTCCGCCGTGAATACGGACTGCAGTATGCGGATAAATATTGTGCCCGGAACGAGCAGGTATATCTGAAGCTTGATGTAGGTTCTCACATCCGTTTTGAATATCTTCTGAAAGCCATAGCCTATTGCGATCAGCAGCAGTATCGGCAGCGATATATTGATAAGTTTGCTCAGCAGTTCACCCATGATAGCCCCTTTATTTCAATGCGTCTATTATATCAGGTTATCGCGCCGTGTAAATGCGGTTGTATAATTCTTGCGCTTGCGCTTACCAAAACTTTGTGTACAATCGTATGAACTCATAATTAGTCAATACGAATATCTTCACTCCCGCCCACATATATACAACTGGGTGAAATGTGCAAAGCAAGTTCATCCGATTTTGATGGAATCGGGGTAACGGCGGATGACGAAGGTAAAGTTTGCGGCAGTGATGATTCTGGCGCTGATAGCGGCGTTATTGACGGAGAACGTAAATATTGTGTATGCGCTTAAGCCCGCGGAAGCGGTGTCGGCAGCGCAGGAAACAACATCCGAAACTGATCCCTCCCCCGCGCCGGAACCAACGCCGATGCCGGAACCGACGCCCACGCCGGAGCCGACGCCCACGCCGGAGCCCACGCCCGAACCAACCGTTCCGCCCGTATCTGCGGCGGTGACTGCACCGGAGAGCGCAGCCCCGCAGGCGGCCGGCGCAGCAGTGCCGCCGCAGTCCGCGGCGCTTTCGTTGCCCAAAATACCGTCCAATGCGCCCGCGCCCGCGCAAGTTAAGCGCCTGTCGGATTCGAATATGGCCTGCCTGACGTTTGACGACGGTTACAGCAAAGCCTCGATTATTAAGATACTGGACTGTCTGAAAGAAAACGACGTGCGCTGTACCTTTTTCGTGATCGGCACTTGCCTGAAGAGATACCCGGCGCTGTGGAGGAGGGCGGCAGAGGAAGGCCACGAGATCGCCTACCATACGGTGAAGCACAAATCGCTGAACAGATGCACCAATAAACAGATCGTCAAGGACATCAACCAGTGGAACAAGACCGCGC
The DNA here is from genome assembly GCA_964561895.1 of uncultured Christensenellaceae bacterium. Classification (GTDB taxonomy): domain Bacteria; phylum Bacillota; class Clostridia; order Christensenellales; family SZUA-584; genus JAEWCC01. Next base: position 3,591 of record CAZLRM010000065.1, read on the forward strand.
GCAGCGTACTGGGCGCGGGTTACGTGATCCCGAAGATCGCGCGCGCGCCGGGCGGCAGCGCGAGTAAACGCGTGCGCAGGCTGTTTCATGCGCTCGGGTATAAGCTTATCTATTGGAGCAGCGACACATATACCGGCGTATACCGCAGAAACCACAATAACGCGGGCAAAAGGATCGCCAAATATATCATAAAAAAGACGAAGGCGGGTTCTATATCGCTGCAGCACTTCAACAAGTACGACGCGGCGTCGGTATCGCGGTATATCGCAGCGCTTAAGCAGAAGTTCACGCTGGGCACGGTCAGCCAGGCGCTGGCGGCGGGGGGCTGACTAAAAAACGCCCATTCGGCGTTTTTTCGAAGGTTTCCAAAGGGTTAGCCCTTTGGCGGGGGTGCAGGGGGTAGCGCCCCCTGTCGTCACCCATTCCATCCAATCAAATCTCAGAACCTCACCATATCCCCGATGTACGCGGAGAGCTGCCCGATCTCCATGCGTGTCTGCTGCATGGTGTCGCGGTCGCGCACGGTCACGGTGCCGGTTTCGAGCGTATCAAAATCTACCGTGATGCACACCGGCGTGCCGATCTCGTCCTGGCGGCGGTAGCGCTTGCCTATGCTGCCCGTGGTATCAAAATCCACCATGTGCTCTTTTAAGAGCATGTCGTACACCTCCTGCGCCTTGTCGTTAAGCTGCTTTTGCAGCGGCAGCACGGCGGCCTTGAACGGCGCGAGCACAGGCGAGAGATGCAGCACCACACGCGTGTCGTTTTCGAGCTGCTCCTCGTCGTAGGCATCGCACAGAAACGCGAGCGTCACGCGGTCTGCGCCCAAAGAGGGCTCGATGCAGTAGGGCAAAAACTTCTCATTGGTCACCGGGTCGATGTACTCGAGGCTCTCGCCTGAGGTTAACTGGTGCTGCTTTAAGTCGAAATCCGTGCGGTCGGCGATGCCCCAAAGCTCTCCCCAGCCGAACGGGAAAAGGAACTCGATATCGGTCGTCGCGTTGGAATAGTGCGAAAGCTCCTCTTTGTCGTGGTCACGCAACTTGATGTTCTCATCGGTTAAGCCAAGCGAGAGCAGCCACTTGTGGCAGAAGTCCTTCCAGTAGGTGAACCACTGCATCTCCTCAGCGGGCGCGCAGAAGAACTCCAGCTCCATCTGCTCGAACTCGCGGATGCGGAATATGAAGTTGCCCGGCGTGATCTCGTTGCGGAACGACTTGCCCACCTGCCCGATACCGAACGGCAGCCGCTTGCGCGTGGTGCGCTGCACGTTCTTGAAGTTTACGAATATGCCCTGCGCGGTCTCCGGCCGCAGGTAAATTTGGTTCGCGCTGTCCTCCGTGACGCCCTGAAACGTCTTGAACATGAGGTTGAACTTGCGGATGCCCGTAAAGTTATGCTTGCCGCACGTCGGGCAATTGATGCCTTTCTCCGCGATGAACGCTTCCATATCGGAAGTCTGCATACCCGCGACGGTCACATTAAGCCCCTTCTTGGCGGCGTAGTCCTCAATGAGCTGGTCGGCGCGCCAGCGCGCGTGGCACTCCTTGCAGTCCATCAGCGGGTCGGAAAAGCCCCCCACATGGCCGGAGGCCACCCAAACCTGCGGGTTCATCAAAATGGCCGCGTCCAGCCCCACATTATACGGGCACTCTTTGACGAACTTCTTCCACCACGCCTGCTTTACGTTGTTTTTAAGCTCCACACCCAGCGGGCCGTAGTCCCACGAGTTCGCGAGGCCGCCGTAGATATCCGAGCCGGGGTACACAAAGCCCCTGTTTTTGCATAGCGCCACGATGCGCTCCATCGTCTGCTTATCCTTTTTCATCGTTCCCTCCATCAGTTCCGTTCAAAATAAAAAGCCGCCTTCATCCCTCAGGGACGAAAAGCGACAGCCTTCCGCGGTTCCACCCTGGTTGGCGCGCTTTTAGCGCACCCCCCTTAATAAGCATCCGGCTTTTCTCAAAGCGCCCATACGTTTTTGTCCGCCGCGGGCTTGCACCCTCCCCGCGTCGCTTAAAGCCGGAATGTATAAAACGTATGCTCTTTGCCGGTGATGATTCGTTTTTTCAAATATAGCAGAAGATTGAGGGGAGCGCAAGAAGAAAAGGCAGATAATAAGCGGCACGTAATAATAAGCGGCAAAGCGTGTGGTAAATATTAATTATGTTGATTAAAAAATGCATAAATTGATTGAAACAAGCGGAGAAATGTGTTAAAATTATCCTATTGAACAATAGAAAGCAAGGTTGGTTAATTTCAGGAGGAAATACAGTGAATAGAACGATGTTGCCTTTACTCTCCATATGCTTGCTGTTCATGTTCGCCACAGCATGTTCAGCGCAGAATCCCGCTGATGCGGATTCCGCCGGTTCGAGTGAACCTCAAATGGGAGCCGACTTGAGTCCGATCTATTTTGACAGTGAGGAACAACTAATAAGCGCGATCAATGAGGTAAAAAGCAAGGCAGGCACCGAAGATAGTATCGTGAATATCAAATCGGATAAGGCGGGTGAACAGTCATACAACGCAAAGGGCGATGTTTTTGAATTGGCGTCAATTTCAGAGTTTTACAAACCAAAACAAATTCTTAAGGGTACTTCATTCAAAGAAATACACGTGAAAAACTATTATGTTTCCTACTGGTATGTTTGCGAGAATCAGATGGATTGCGCAACATTTACTTGGTCTCGTAATATTTCGCCCGAAGCGCATATGAGTGAGCTTTATGGCCGCGGAGCGATGTCTGAACGCGAAATTGAGTATAACGGAATCAAATATGTCTTTTTAGAATGGGCAGATTCGAAAACAAACAAATCTGCCGGCTATTCTGTACACTGGGTGGTTGAGGGCAAAGCGTATCAAGCTTCAATTCCGGCAGGTTATACGGATGACGAAATACTCGCGTTTTGCCAATTCGAGGCTGTTTCAGTAAAGTAGCGGGTTTGTGAATGAAAAAATAGGTTCGCTGTTCGGGGCTGGCTTTTGCCAGCCCCCGCATTATACATCTCATAAAAAATAAAACAATGGAACATATGGGCAAATATACCGGCGACGACGCGCTTTAAACAGAACTGTTTGAATAGGGTTGTAAAAGGAGGGCGAAAACGCTTTCCTTTTTTAGCGCAAACATTCGAAATGTATTCCAGAAAGACAAAAAATATGATATTATAATTAAAAATAGCCAAGGCGGTTTAGCAAATGAAGAAGATGATCGCGTTGATTCTCCTTTCATCCGTAATGATGCTGTCCGGCTGTGCCGTATTTCAAGGAAGCTATAATTCCGTGCCGAACACGGAGCTGTCCGAATCGTTGTTAACCAGGATGCAGAATAATATCAGCACACGCACTTTGGAAGGCTTCACGCGCGAAAGCACAATCGGCGATGTGGTGGATACGGTGGGGGCAACAAATATCAGCCAGGTGCATCTTATGTATCCCTGCGAACTGCTGGGATATCCCGCCGTGGCGGAGTATGTGTTTGATAATACCGGAGGGGGTTATCTGTGCCTTGATTTCATGAGCTTTTGCATATATCCGAAGAGCAGCGCGGCTGATTACGAATCGGAACTCGAAGAGTTCGTAAATAATATGGACGCTGAGCTGGGCAGCCATGAAACCGACTTCGATGACGAGTTTGGCGATGAATATTATTGGCACATTAACAACTGCACGATCGATATGACCGCGTATGAAGAAGATTATCTGGAATCGGGCATGCTGGCCGATTTTTCGGTACATTATGATTTTGCGGTGTTTGGGTTCATACCAAAAGCGCCGGATCTGTTTCCATATCAGTTCGGTACTGAATTCAGCACGATATATCAAAGCGAATCACCCGGCATACTGCCGGAAGACAGTTCCAGCTGCCAACTCAGTTACGAAGATAAAGGGATTGAGATCAGACTGCAATTCAAATCGGATGAGACAGGCATCCGGCTCAGTGAAGGGCAGTATGATATTCTTCTGAACAGCATGAATTCGGAGAACAGCCTGGATTATTTCGAATCGCTCGCGGACGGCCTTGAAGCTGCGGTAGGCAAAGCGGACGTTCGGTGGTATGGAATCCCGGAGGTATTTGAAGATGATTTCGGGGCATTAAGCGGATATACATACGAAGAACCGGATGGTGCGCAGCGCATGAGCGCACAGGATATACTGGATTCCGGCAAAAACTATTATTTATTGAACATACGCTGGAAGGATATCAGCTTTGACGCTGACCACGTTGCGGATAGCTCAATACACATGGATTTTTCCGAGCAGTATATTGGCGGTACTGCGCGGGATTAACGGATTAAAACCAGGGAGGCATAATGACAAACCCATTGCAATCACTATGTCCGCTTGGTATAATGAATTGTCTTGATATTGCGCAGAGTAGGTCTTGTGCGTTAAGTGCCTCGGGATGGGATG
>CAZLRM010000066.1:0-7987 GCA_964561895.1 uncultured Christensenellaceae bacterium
GTAATGAGTATCGCGATCAGCGGAGGAGTCGCGAGCTTTCTTAAAATCTCTGCCGCGCCTATCCTGCTTGTCTCGCCATGCAAAAAATCCGCATCGCGGCGGATCATGATATACCCTATCGTCCAGAAACACGTGGTGTTGGCAATATAGTAATATACGGCGTACGTCATACCGGGGTCGCCGAAAAGCGCCTGCGCCACCGGGAAGCCGATGAATACTGAGTTGGAAAACGAAAAAAGTACCGTGAAAACGCCGCGCCGCTCCCGCGGGACACGCAATATTCGCGCAACCAGCAGCGCGAGAAGAAACGATATGATCAATGCAGCAAACGCGATGACGAGCGGTATCCATGGCGCGATGTTCTGCGCCTGAGAGGTTTCACCCGCTTCCGCTACAAAATTGCCGTAAAGGCTGCTCACCACCGTGCAGGGCATCGCGATATTGATGATCATACGCGGAAAGGCTTTGGCGACATCGGGCGTTACCCATTTGCGCCACGATACGAACATTCCGATACCGATCAGCACAAATATCACGATCACCGCCTGAATACCGGAGAGCGCGCCTTCCATCACGGCTTTTCTTCCCCGCAAAACTCCTCGTAGATCGCGCGGATCGCTTTTTCAAAGTCCCTTTCGTCCACGCCTACGATGATGTTGATTTCGCTTGAGCCCTGATCGATCATGCGGATGTTGACGCCATGCCGAGCCAGCGCGGCAAATATGCGCGCAGCGACGCCGATGCGTTTGATCATGCCGCAGCCCACCGTCGCAATCAGCGCCATGCCACGGAACACCTCAAGCGAATCGGGCTGACACAGGTTGTATACGTCGTCCAGCAGCTGGGGCTGTTTGCCGTCAATCTCGGAGTTGGAGATCACGACGCCCAGCGTGTCGATGCCGGAGGGCATATGCTCAAAGCGGATGCCGTTCTTCTCCAGCGCGGAAAGCACGCGGCAGCCAAAGCCCAGTTCTGCGTTCATCTTGGCTTTTTCAAGCGCGATGACGGTAAAGCCCTTTTTGCCCGCGATGCCCGTGATGATATCCGATTCCACTTCGCTCAAATTCGGCACGATCATCGTCCCTAAATCTTCCGGGTTGTTGGTGTTTTTAATATGAATCGGTATGTTGGCTTTGAACACCGGAAATACCGCGTCCTCATGCAGCACGGTCGCTCCCATATAGGAAAGCTCCCGCAGTTCCTGATAGGTGATCACCTTGATCACCTTGGGATTTTCCACAATGCGCGGGTCGGCCATCAAAAAACCAGGTACATCCGTCCAGTTCTCATACACCTCGGCTCTGGCGCTGCGCGCCACAATCGCGCCCGTAATATCCGAACCGCCGCGCGAAAACACCTTGACCTTGCCGCTTGGCAGGCTGCCGTAAAACCCCGGCACCACGGCGCGCTGGGAATGGCTGAGCCTGCCGCGCATCACGGTGCGCGTCTTCTCTGATTCATATACGCCGTCCGCGCTGAAAAACACCGTCTCGGCGGGGTCGATAAAATCATATCCCAGAAAATCCGCCATCAGCAGGCCGTTCAAGTACTCGCCGCGGCTGACCGCATAATCCTCGCTAGCGCCGGACAGCACTTCCGCATTTATCGTTTCAAGCTGCGCCTCTATGTCCGTTTTTAGCCCGAGGCCGTCGCGTATCTCAATAAAGCGCGCGCCGATCGCATCAAACAGTGCGCTTGCATCCTCGCCGCGTTTCACCATTCCATGGAAGGCATACAGCATATCGGTGACCTTTTGATCCCCGTCAAAGCGCTTTCCGGGCGCGGAAACCACGACATAGCGGCGCGCTTCATCCAAATTGATGATCGCTTTTACTTTTCTGAACTGAACTGCATCCGCAAGCGAACTTCCGCCAAACTTGCAGACTTTCATTTATTCTTCCTCCGGCCAAACAACCCTTTTCTTTTCTTCGGGGCGAATTCTTGCTCATCCTCTTCGTATGCCGCCGGTTCCTCAAAGTAGGCCTGCTGCTCCGGCTGCGTATCCTGCATTGCCGGTTCTTGCGCATCAGGCGCTTGTGAATATGCTTCTGGCTCTTCGGGCTGCACGTCCGCTGCAGCGGATGCCGCAGGTTTAAGGTTCACAATCAGGCGGCACTCGTAATAATACCGCTTTTCCACCGCCTGCCCCAACGAGAAAGCTTTTTTAGGCAGCACGCCGTATTCGATCACCGTATTGAAAAGCTGCTCTTTTGTCATTGGTTCCATCAGGAAGCCAAGATTAGAGTGTTCCTTTGCGAGTTCGTGAAACTCCTCGTCTCCATGAATATAATCCACCTCGGCCCTTGGCAGATCTTCAATCAGCCGATCTAGTGCGGCGGACAGCGTCATAGACACGAGCGCGTGAATCGGTTTCCCGATTTCGATACGCCCCTTGGCCATCTTCGATTCAAACTGTATGATCTGTATACCCTCGCGCGCTATGTTGCGAGCGCCGCGCGTATACATCATGCGCGCATCGGCGCCCATGCTGTTGAGTATCGATACAAGCTGACGCAGCGTACTTGAGGGCTCTACGCCAAAGACAACGCGGTGAATCGGGTGCATCGCGATGCCGTTGTCATAGAGGTTGACCACTTCGCACAGCGCGTAACGCAGCGGGCTTTCCGAGCGCTCCTGCTCTGTCATGCCCCGCTTCTTTTCTTCCCATACGGCTTTAGCGGACGCGAGCGAATGGTTGCCGTCGCCCACCGCAAACAACATGCCGTCCGCAGCCTTTGCTTTCAGCGCCGCCAATGCATCCACGATGCCGCCGAGTACCTCCTGATCGTCCACAAACCAGCCCTTAATATGTCCGCCATCCTGCATCAGGTCGTTATCATACACCATCGCGCAATTGCCACGGGCCTGATATACCGGTGAAATGACGGTGTCCTTGGGGTCGTTGATGAGCAGCATGACATGGGGGCATTCCACCATTGCGCCTTCGCGCAGGCGCATGCGGGGCGGCAGACGGTCCATGACTGTCTGCTCCGTTGCCCGGATCATCGGTTTTTGGGCCGCGTCGGTATGGTAGCATTCAAGGTCGATCGCCAATATTAACCCCACTCGGGTGCCATAGGGCGTTTCGCGTTCGACGAGAATTACGCCGGGCGGCAGCTTTACCAGTACACCATCCGAGATGTATTTTTCCATCGTCTCCTTGGCATGTACGATACGTTCCTGCACGTCGGAATCGCGCAGGTATACCTCAGGCACAATAATGTGCATTGTGGAGGGCGCACCGCCTACAATACGCGCCGTTTTAACCCAGTATTCCGGATTCGAAGTAAACTGGTCACAGGCAATGACTGCCCATTTCTTTTTATTGATCTTTTCATCTGGAACGAGTATCTCCGGAAAAAGGATACCAACTTCCCTATCCATTTTTGCCTCCCTGCAATTAATTAAATGCATGCTTGTAACGCTTAATTATATAGGATTGCGTATGTACGGTCAATGATAAAAAGCCCGGCGGCATTTACCGCCGGGCACAGACCGCTGACAAACTTTGTTTGCCAGCGGTTTTTATGTGCATTACCTATCTTTAGTATTGCCTTTCTCAAGGACGGCCTTATCGAAAGGCATGTTTCTGCACGGGAGCCCACAACTATATGTTTGCATGTATCCATGTAGGGGGCTTTACCATCAATCTGAGCCCGGCAGTATTTACCACCCGGCGCTTTTATTTTTTACAGGTTCTCTTTGTACGTTTTGACCGTAGCTTCGGATTTCCATTGGTCAACCAGCTCTGCCTGTGTTTCTGTCAGCTTTGTCGTTTTCAATTCATCGGCGATGGTATCCTTGACCAGATCGTAGGATACCGGGCCTTGCGTATCGTCCGCATAATATTCGATGATGTGATACCCGTATTCCGACGGCACCAGTTCGGTATAATCACCGATCGCTTTCAGCCCCATTGCAGCCTCAGTAAACGATTCCACATAGTCGATATTGCCCGAAACCACGGGATAACCCTCTTTTGGCATGCCCGTATCGGCATTATGCTGCGTAATTGCCTCGTCAAACGTCATCCCGCCCGATTTGATCTTGCTTAAAACCTCGTCCGCCTGTGTCTTAATATCGGCAAGGCCTTTTTCAAGCAGTATATCCGCCGCGCTGTCATACCCTTGCTCGCGCAGCACACCGATTGCGCTTTGCATCTCCTCATCCATCATGATGAGCACCTGGCGAACACGCCGCACCCCGGCAGGTATGTAATATACCGTCTCCATGCTGTTTGCGCTGGTGACATACGAGGCAGGATCAGCGTCCGTCAATTGCTTGTCGGAAGCCACATACTCATCATACTTTGCCCGAATCTCCGCTTCCGCGGGTGTAACGTCTCCGATAATTGCTTCAAATGCGTCACTGTAAATAGCGTCCTTAACCATCTCTTCCATATATATTTCGCGCGTGAAGCCGTAATACGAGAGAAGATTATCTACGTAAGCTTGCTTGGCGGCTTCCAGATCTTCCTGCGTATAGCCCTCTTCCAGGGATGCGACAATTTCATCGTTATTGCCTTCAGCAATTTGATCAAGTGAAGCCTTAATTTCCGCTTCAACCTCAGCTTGCCTCTCGTTTGAAAGCGTATCGTATCCGAGCTCTTTAATCTTCTGATCCGTAACCTTCTGTTCGATCAAAAAGTCCAAAACGGCATCAACCGCTTCTTCTTCAGTATTGTAAGGCGTCGCGCTTGTCAAATTGCTGTAAGCCTCATCGTATTCGTCCTTATAAATTGATTCACCATTAACCTCCGCCACCACGGCTGAACTGCCCGCCGAAACTGAAGCGCTGGCCGATGCACTATCCTCCGTCGTCTGAGGCCCTATCAAAGCCGTCGCGCAACCGCCAAACATCAACGTGCATACCGTCAGCGCCGTAATGGCACTCCATACTTTTTTATTCAAAATCTCTTTCCTCCAAAATCGGCTTGTCCACCATTTTTCACTTTGTATTACAACTACAATACATCCTGATATACAAATTGTAAATATCGACGCTTTTTGTTCACATTTATTTTATTTTTATTCGGATATTAGAAATACACATTCGTTTGAATTTAAAAAGCCAATGCGTTACAATAATAACAATGGCAGCCGCAAGTCCTCAATCTGCTGTTAAAATTCAATCTGACGGATGGATATGGACAGCTTTTTTACGAACATATGGACGAGCATAACCACTTTTTGGAGCGGTCTTGGCACACACGCGGATGAAATACTGATCGCGCTTATAAAAATCGCGGCGGTGCTATTTTTCGCCTGGCTGTCGGTTAAACTGCTCCGCCTTCTCATCCGCCGCATACTTGGGCGGCGAAAGCAAAAAAAACCGATGTCCGTGATGGCAAAAAAGGCGGATACGATCGAGACTGTCGCGGGTTCCGTTTCCAAATATATCGTTTGGTTCGCAGCCGTCGCCGCCGTTTTGGGAATCATGGGGCTTACATCGGCGGTGGGCTCGCTGCTGGCAACTGCGGGCATCGGCGGTGTCGCCATCGCTTTTGGCGCTCAGAGCCTGGTTAAGGACATTACGACGGGCTTTTTCATACTTATGGAGGACCAGTTCGCGGTAGGCGAATATATCGAGATCGACGGAGAGAAAGGCACAGTGGAATCGATCACGATCCGCACCACGAGCATCAGGCGTTTTACGGGCGAGGTGACGACCATCCCCAACGGCAGTATTACCAAGGTTACAAACTATTCCAGAGGCGACCATCTCGCAGTCATCGACATACCCATATCCTACGAGGCGGATATCGAAACAGCCAGTGCCATCATGCGGTCCGCGGGATTGGATTATATGAACAGCCATGATAATATACTGGAAGAACCCCACGTGATAGGGGCGGAGCAGCTTGGCGATTCGAGTATCACGCTGCGCATGATTCTGAGGGTCAAGCCTCTCACGCACTGGGAAACGGAGCGCGCGCTGCGCATTATCATACGCGAAGCGCTTAAAAGCGCGGGGCTCAAGCAGCCATACCCGCGCCGTATCTTGATGAACGAATGAGCTGCTCTGCAGCGGAAAGAACTACGGCAAAATGAAAACAGGCCCGACAGACAACGAAGAAACGCTTTCGGACGCAAAGCAGAATAAACAAAACCGGAACCGGGAAACCGCAAGCTGGGTATTCTCGCTGCTGGCAGCAGTCGTGATCGCGTTTGCGCTGCGTTTATTCATTTTCGAGTTCATCCATGTGGACGGCCCCTCCATGCAGCCCACACTGCAGGATGAGGAATATGTGTTTATGGAAAAGGTGACATACTGGTTCTCGCAGCCTCAGCGCGGCGATATCATCATATGCCGCTTTCCCCACAGTACCAAGTCCTATGTCAAGCGCGTAATCGGCATCGGCGGCGATACGCTGAGCATTGAAGGGGGCGTACTCTACATCAACGGAAATGCCAGCAACGATTATTTCAGCGGCCTGATGAATAACGACATGGAAACGATCGCCGTGCCCGACGGGTACGTGTTCGTGATGGGTGATAACCGCAACAACTCCACGGATTCGCGCGTTGTGGGCGCGCTTTCACTCGATATGGTACAGGGCAAAGCGGTGTTCGTCATCTGGCCGATCGGCAACATCGGCGGAATATAGCAAACGCATGAAGCGGCTTAAAGGCAATTGTGAACAGCTCCGGTTTTAACATATCATATATTGTTTAATAATGTGTAGTGCCGCAAACGACTTCACAGCGGATGCGGCCGGCGGAGGAATATGCGTTGCGAACTGGGGAATATCGTACAGATGAAAAAACCGCACCCATGCGGGGAAAACCGATGGCGCGTCATCCGCACCGGCATGGACGTCAAGATCAAATGCTTAAAGTGCGGTCATATCGTCATGCTGCCTCACGAGGTTTTTATAAAAAGCCTGAAAAGGATATTGTCTGATGAAACCAGCACTAGTTAGCACGGATAATTCAGATGACCTGAGTCAATCCAGAATGCAGCGTAAAAAAAAGTACAGGCAGAAGGAAACCAGAAGCTGGATCTTTTCGCTTGCCGCCGCGGTCATTATCGCGCTGACACTGCGTCTTTTCGTATTCGAGTTTGTACGCGTGGACGGTGATTCCATGCTGCCCACGCTCTATACAGACGAGTATGTCTTCATGCAGAAGGTATCCTACTGGTTCTCCGGGCCGCAGCACGGCGATATCGTCATATGCTCTTTCCCCGGCAATACGGAAAAATACGTCAAACGCGTGATCGGCGTGGGGGGCGACAGGCTCAGGATAACAGAGGGCGTGCTTTATATCAACGATACGGCAAGCTACGATTACTATAAAGAATCCATGTGCGATATGGATGAAGTCACCGTGCCGGACGGGACTGTATATGTGATGGGAGACAACCGCAACAACTCCATAGATTCCAGAGCCGTCGGCGCGCTGCCGGGCGATATGGTGCTGGGCAAGGCGGTATTCGTCGTCTGGCCGTTTGACAACATCCACCTGCTTTATGCCGGATAAACGGAGGAAAGTACGATGGACAAAACCGCATTCTATAAACTGACATACGGGCTGTATATCGTTTCCGCTCGGTTTGATGGCAGGGACTGCGGCTGTATCGTCAATACGCTGCAGCAGGTAACCTCCGAGCCGCCCAGGATGTCGGTCGCGATCCATAAAAACAACTTCACGCAGCAGATGATCGAAAAGTCCGGATACTTTGCCGCCGTCGCATTGGCGCAGGACGCGGACTTAAAACTCATAGCCAATTTCGGCTTTAAAAACAGCCGCGACACTGACAAATTCGCGGAATACCCGTTCCTGCGCGACGAAAACGGCGTCGCGTATATCACGCAGTCCGCCGCGGCGCGCTTTTGCTTAAAGCTCACGGGCAGGCTGGACCTCGGCACGCATGTGATGCTGATCGGCGACGTGCTGGATGCGCAGGTGCTGGGCAGTTGCGAGCCGCTTACCTACGCGTACTACCAGAGTATCAAGAAGGGCGTAACGCCCAAAAACGCGCCCTC
>CAZLRM010000067.1:0-6175 GCA_964561895.1 uncultured Christensenellaceae bacterium
GCAGCCCGGTATACTTCGGCGGCATCACCGCGCAGATGAAAGCCTTTATCGACCGTGTGGGCTACATATCGCGCCCGCACAAGATGCTAAAAGGCAAAGTATGCGCCAGCGTCGCGGTCGCACGGCGAAACGGTGCGCTCACCGCCTTTAACGCGATGAACAACCTGTTTACGATTAGCGAGGGCATCATCGTGGGCTCCAGTTACTGGAACCAGGGCGTGGGGCGCGAAAAGGGCGACGTGGAAAACGACGCGGAAGGCATGCAGACGATGGCCACGCTCGGGCAGAACATTGCCGGCGTGCTGCAAAAGCTGAGTAAATAAACATAAAAGAACGCACCCTTTCGGACACGTTTTAGACCGCTGACATACTTCGTATACCAGCGGTTTTTTGGGCATTACCCAACCTTTATATACTTTATCAATGCAGAGGCTCGCCGTCGATCCATTCGGAGGGTTTCTCTATTTGGTTATTCTATGGATTAATTATTCTTCGCCGATCATGGCGTATAGCCTTGGTACGATCCTCTTTAAGGAATTTGGCTTAAAGTTTTTGTCTACGAATACATGCTCGCTTTGCCCCGTTGCGATCAGTATCGCGTCTTTTTCGCGTATTATCTCATAGCTGAATCGTATTTTGACCGCGCTCGCGTCCGCAACCGTTACGCGCACTGTAATCATGTCGTTATACAGCGCGGGATGATAATATGTGCAATGGTCGCTGATAGGCGCGAAGAAATAACCCAGATCCTCAATCTCTTTATAGCTCATACCGCACTTTTTGATGAGTTCCTCCAGCGCGATATCGAACCAGTTTAAATAATTGGCGTGGTGCGCGAAACCCTGTCTGCCCACCTCTGAATATCGGACCCGAATTCTGCATTCCACCGAAATCATCGTATCCTCCCCCTTAACGCTTATAATCCATTCTCAATGATTATTTTTCTGGCGGCACCCGCCTCCGATTCAAGTACAAGCACCTCAATCGTATCGCCGCTGCTCCGTGTCTTTGCCGTTACGTTGCGCAGCTTCACAAGTATGCCTTCCTGCTCGAGCACTTTCTTCATCTTGGCCGCTTTCTTTTCGGAGCCCGCTATGCCTACCACCATCCACATAGCCAAGCCTCTTACGTATCGGCTTTGCCGGAATGGATCGTGCCATAAGCTGATACGATTTGCGCTCTGCCGCGGATCTTGATCGCCGACGTGTTCTCGGTGAACTGCGCGATCATCACCTCTCCGCTGTCAAGCTTTTCGGTATGGTGAAATTTGGTATCGCGCCCGCGCGTCATGCCGATGATGTTGACGCCGTCCTCCAGGGCTTTTATAATGACGTAATCCTGCGAATACTCATCGCGGTCATGGTTTATGTCCATACGCAATCTCCATTTCATTAACTTATCCTACCACAAATCAAGCTTTTCTTCAATAGCACATAGCCGCGCATTTTGCCTTTCAGCCTGCTATTTCACCACAATATTTTCACCGCCAAACGCGGCAGTGAGGCTTCCTACTAGCGACGCAGTCAGCGTTACCTTAAGGCTGCCGTTGGTACGAAACTTCTCTCCCGTCGCCTCCACAGCGACAGAAACGGGTTCCGATCCCGGAGATGTTTGCAGTATCCGGCGTAATCGGTCTGTATCATCGCCCATATCTTTAGGGATTCGTACGTAAAGCTTCTTGCCTTGATACTGCGCGTCCTCGCGCACATAAGGCAGTATGTTCTCCACGAGCAGCTGCGGCGCTTCGTCCTCGCGGATATCCACGCGGCCCGATATGCGTACGATGGTATCGTCCACGAGCAGCGCCTCGCATTTCGTATACACGCTCGGAAATATCACGATCTCAATCATGCCGTACAGGTCTTCGAGCAGCGCATTCGCCATGAGCTTTTTCTGCTTTGTGGAACGCCGCCTTACGGCGCTTAAAATACCCACGAGATCGACAGACCTCGACTCAAAGTACTTCGCGGAGTTCGCGTCGTCCGCAGCCGAATTAATTTTATAGATGTTGACTTCGCTGTTTTCAAGTTCGCTCTTGTACCGGTCCAGCGGATGGCCCGAAAGGTATACGCCCGTCGCCACCTTTTCCATTGCGAGCAGCTTGTCATGGCCGTATTCCGCAATATCGGGGTAGTCGTCCGCGTCCCCGCCGCCGATGTCTTCCTGCGTATCAAACAGCGATACCTGCCCGTCGATATTTCTGCGGCTCACATCCTGCGCCGCTTTCAACACACGGTCGCTCACAGCCATGAGCTGCGCTCGCTTCAGTCCGAGACTGTCGAAGCAGCCCGCGAGTATAAGCCCTTCGAGCATCTTCTTGTTTGTGCACGTAACCGTGCGGTTGATAAATTCGCGAAAGGTTTTGAACTCCCCCTTTTCGCGCTCCGATACGATATCCTCCGCCGCGCGGCCCACGTCGCGTATCGCGGCGAAACCAAAACGGATAGAATCGCCTTCGACTGAGAACAAAAACTTCGATTGGTTAATATCCGGCATCAGCACCGGTATCCCCATACCGGTACAATACTGTATGTACGCGGAAATCTTGTCCGCCCGGCCGATAAAGCTGTTGAGCAGCGCGGTTAAATACTCCACCTTGTAGTAGCACTTAAAATATGCCGTGTAGTACGCAATCGCGGCGTAAGCGCACGCATGGGATTTGTTAAATGCGTATTCGGCAAAATCCATCATCTGATTGAACAGCTTCTCCGCCACAGCGGCGGGCACGCCGCGCTTCACCGCGCCCATGACGCCCGTTTCCTCGTCGCCCGACACGAATATGCGGTGCTCCTTTTCCATGACGTCCTTTTTCTTTTTGGCCATCGCGCGGCGCACGAGATCGCTGCGCCCGTACGAATAGCCCGCGAGTGATCGTACGATCTCCATCACCTGCTCCTGATAGACGATGCAGCCGTACGTTTCGCCCAAAATGGGTTTTAAAAGCGGGTGTGCGTAGCTTATGCGCTCCGGGTGCGATTTCGCATCAAGGTAAGCGGGGATGGAATCCATCGGCCCGGGGCGGTAGAGCGATATCCCTACCATAATATCGCCCAGGTTCGTGGAGCGCAGCTTTTGCATCAGGCTGCGCATGCCCGCGCTTTCAAGCTGGAATATGCCGTCCGTATCGCCCGACGCGATGAGGTCGTATACCTTCGGATCGTCAAATTTGAGCTCTTCGAGGCGGACTTTTATGCCCCTGTTCTGCTTGATCATCTCCATCGTGTTGCGCATCACCGTGAGGTTCCTCAACCCGAGAAAATCCATTTTTAAAAGGCCGAGGCTCTCGAGCGTACCCATCGGGAACTGCGTAATCACGCTGCCGTCGCGCGGATTGATCTGTAAAGGCACATATTCTGTAACGGGCAGCTTCGATATCACAACGCCCGCCGCGTGCGTGGACGCGTGGCGCGGTATGCCTTCCAGCTTCATCGCGGTATCGAGCAGCTTCTTCACGTCCGCATTGGTCTGGTATTCGGCCATGAGCTTGGGATTCTCGTTCATCGCGCGCTGTATCGTCACATTAAGTGCGAACGGCACCATCTTGGCAATGCGGTCGGCGTCGGCAAGCGGCACTTTAAGCGCGCGCGCCACATCGCGGATCACCTGCTTCGCGCCCAGCGTTCCGAAGGTGATGATCTGCGCAACGCGGTCCGAGCCGTACTTCCTGACTACGTAGTCAATCACCTCGCCCCGGCGCTCGATACAAAAGTCGATGTCGATATCGGGCATGCTGACGCGTTCCGGGTTGAGGAAACGTTCGAACAGCAGCGAGTATTCGATAGGATCGACGTCTGTAATGCGCAGTGCGTACGCGGCGAGGCTGCCTGCCGCGCTGCCGCGTCCCGGCCCCACCATGATGCCGTTGTCGTGCGCGAACTTTATAAAATCCCACACGATCAGAAAGTAGTCCGTAAAGCCCATGCGGTCAATCACGGACAGCTCAAATTCGAGCCGCTCCTTCAGGGCGTCCGTCACTGTTTCGTAGCGCCGGGAAAGCCCCTCATAGCAAAGCTTCTTTAAATACTCCGCGTGGCTTTCGCCGCCAGGCACGTCGAAAACGGGCAGATGTGTCGCGGTAAAATCCATGGAGACGTTGCAGCGCTTCGCAATAACCTGCGTGTTTGTGATCGCCTCAGGCACATGCGGGAACAGCGCTGTCATCTCATCGGCGCTCTTGATGTAGAATTCCTCCGTGCCGAACTTCATACGGTTGGGTTCGTCCACGAAGCTGCGCGTCTGTATGCACAGCAGCACGTCCTGCGCCTCTGCGTCCTCGCGGCGCGTATAGTGCACATCGTTGGTCGCGACGAGCGGTATCCCCGTTTTCTTCGCTATGGCGATGAGCTTGGTGTTGACGATTTTTTGCTCCGCGAGCGAATGATCCTGCAGCTCCAAAAAGAAGTCTTCGCCGAACATGCCGCGCAGCCGCAGCGCGAGACGCTCCGCGCCCTCGTCGTCGCCCGAGAGCAGCATGCGGGGGATATCGCCTACGAGGCACGCGGAAAGGCAGATCAGCCCCTCCTTGTACCGCTCAAGCACGTCATAATCGATGCGCGGCTTGTGGTAAAACCCCTGCGTAAAGCCTATGGACGAGAGCCGCATGAGGTTCTGATATCCTGCGTTGTTTTTAGCGAGCAGCACGAGATGCGAGTATTCCTTCATCTCCTTGGTTTTGTCGGTGAGCTTGCCCGGCGCGACATATACCTCGCAGCCGATGATGGGCTTGACACCCGCCGCCATGGCCTTCTTATAAAAATCGACGACGCCGTACATCACGCCGTGGTCGGTGATCGCGATACTGCGCATACCAAGCTGGTTCGCGCGCTCAATCACGTCGCCGACGCGCGCTGCGCCGTCGAGCAGGCTGTATTCCGTATGCAGATGCAGGTGTGTGAAATCCATTAGGGTGCCTCCATGTGGATATCATACATGAAAACACTCGTTTATTCAAACTCTTTTACGGACAGAGTTACCTTGCTGAAAAACAAAGGATACAAAAGCAGGACGCGTATGTTATAATCTAAAAAACGGCGGGGTGACCATTTGCATGGGGAAGCGTAATAAAAGCCAAAACCGCACTGTTATAAAATCAGTACCGATACCGTTCATCGGTGTGCTTTTCCTTGTGCTCTGGCAGGTATTTTCTTCTTTACTCGGGCATCCGATGCTGTCGGGTGCATCGCCGGGTCTGTGGTTCCGTGGTATCATTACGGAACCCGTTTTCTGGCTCAGCTTATCCTTTATCACCTATATGCTCACAAACGGGGTTTTCAGGCGCATTGCAAAGATACTGATGGTTATCGCTTTTTGGTTTACGGTGTGGCAGGCCGCCGCGATCATCGTGAATAAGCCGCTGCTCATGCCTTCGCCCGCCGAAACTTTTGCCGCGTTAGGCGGCCTTGTGGTGCAGACAAGTTTCTGGCTCAGCTTGGGGCTTACGTTCTACCGCGTCGCGCTGGGGCTTATCATTTCGTTCGTATCCGGCATACTGCTCGCACTGCTCGCGTCGCGCTCCGGAATGATTCAAAGCCTGCTCCGGCCCGTTGTAGCGGCAATTAAATCCACGCCCGTGGTATCAATTATCGTTCTTGCCCTCGTATGGTTCTCTTCCTCATTCGTGCCGATATTCTCCTGCGTACTGCTTTGTTTCCCGATATTCTTTGCCAATACGCTTACGGGCATACAAACCGTCGATAAAGACCTGCTGGAGCTTGCGGAGGTTTTCCGCGTGCGCCGCAGGCGCGTAATTCGGGAAATCATCGTGCCCTCCGTGCTGCCCAACGTGTATTCGGCAACATCGATTTGCCTCGGTTTTTCCTGGAAATCCGTCGTCGCGGCGGAGGTGCTCTCAAGCCCTCAATATTCTATGGGTTTCGAGTTGTATAAGACCAAACTGTACCTTGAAACACCCGAGCTGTTTGCGTGGACGGTTGCAATCATCGTCATCAGTATCATCGTGGAAAAGGGCCTGAAGCAGTTGATGCCCAAAGGAAGCGCGATATGAGCATATGCATTAAGAACTTAAATAAAAGCTTTAGCGGCACCGCGCTGTTTGACCATATGAACCTTGAAATCCCTCTGGATAAACCCGTGGTTATTACCGGGCGAAGCGGCTGCGGCAAGACGACGCTGCTGCGCATACTCGCGGGGCTGGATCGCGATTATGAAGGTACGA
>CAZLRM010000067.1:6275-7925 GCA_964561895.1 uncultured Christensenellaceae bacterium
AAGACGACGCTGCTGCGCATACTCGCGGGGCTGGATCGCGATTATGAAGGTACGATTGAAGGCGTACCCGAAAGCATCTCTTTCATGTTTCAGGAGGATCGGCTGCTGCCGTGGAGCAGCGTGCGCGGTAACATTGAATTTGTGCTCAAGGACGTCATGGAAGCCCCTTTCATGCACGAAACCGTGAGCCGCATGATCGAAGCTGTACAGCTTTCCGGCCATGAAGACAAGAGACCTTCCGAGCTTTCGGGCGGCATGAAACGCCGCGTCGCGCTCGCGCGCGCGTTCTGTTACCCTGCTAAGTTGCTGCTTTTTGACGAACCCTTCAAGGGCTTCGACGAAAAGCTCAACGACGATATGATCTCCCTGTTTCAGCGTCTATACGCGAACACCGGCAAAAGCGTGATTCTCGTCACGCACGACCTTTCGGTGACCGACAGACTGAGCTGCAATATCATTCGGCTGGACGAGTATACAGGCATCAGCAGAACCGATTCAATGTTGCCGTACTCATTATTTCTGTAAATTTGTTTATGCTTATACCCTGTCACCATGTGATCGTATCGGGATTGGCGGAATAACCGACGCATCCTTTAAGCCCCGCGATCAGCTCTACATCCTTTTCTTCCAGCATAAAATCGAATACCTGTGCATTTTCCTTAATGCGTGCGCCAGTCACCGATTATATCAAGGGCAAATATCCCCTTTGCAGGCTCCACCGCACGCATATTTGTGCAACGGACTTCCTGTACTTTTCCGCCAGTATCTTCATTTCCGGTACCCGGAATATCCTACCGGTGCCAAGCGGGCTGTATGCTTCCAGCAAAATGTTTCTCTCCCGGCAAAAGCATACAGCCTCGTCCTGCGTGTCGCCGGGGCAAAGCCGTATCTGGTTTACCATCGGCATCATCTTTGCGGTCTTCATCAGCGCATCGATGTGATGCGGGTGAAAGTTGCTAACGCCAATGGCGCGTATGCGTCCGTCGCCGTACAGCTCCTCAAATGCTCTCCAAGAGCCCGCGTTGGCCTGCTGCCAGCTGCTGCGAAACGCTGCCGGGTTCGGCCAATGAATCAGGAACAGATCCAGATAGTCCGTATCCAGCTTTTTTAGCGTGCCTTCAAATGCGGCGAGCGTTCTCTCGTAGCCGTGCTCGCTGTTATTAAGCTTGGAAGTAATGAATATCTGCTTGCGGTCTATACCGCTTTTCTTTACGGCGAGCCCCACGCTCTCTTCGTTGCCGTACCCCTGCGCCGTATCGATATGACGGTATCCCGCCTCAAGCGCACTCCGTACCGAAGCCACAGCAACCCCGCCATTTTCCACCTGCCATGTACCGAATCCTATGCAGGGTATCTCCACGCCATTATACAGCTTGTAGCAATCCGTCAGGGCTTTCATATCCGTACCTCCCATTCGTATTATACTATTTTAATCATAAATCTTAATGTGGACTTTATGTCAAATGCTTTTGCATTGCACAAGATATTTATGAAATAATTCTTCAATCGTTATTTAACACATTACCAGTAATCCTTATAATTTTGAATCCCTTCCTATGCCAAAAAATCAGCCCAATCTGAAGGTGAGCTGATTTTATGGCGAAGAAAGTCCATTATTTTAAAAAGGAACAAACACTATCAGGTAATTAA
>CAZLRM010000068.1:0-7924 GCA_964561895.1 uncultured Christensenellaceae bacterium
AATGATTATGATAAATGCAGAATAGAATATGGTATACTATTTCATTATCTTATATGCAAACCAATTCTCGCTGACTATATTGTTACGAAAACAGAACGACCCGATTTTAAATTAAAAAAGGGAATGCATTCAATAGGCATTGAAATTACTCAGCTTACAACCCAGTATGAAAGAGTTATGGATAAAATTGTTTCAATGTCGGGAAAAGGAATTTCAGTAGATGAATTAAAAACAAAAGCTGAGGCTCGGCATGGGCAAAAGGCTAATGATTATAACTATCATAATGTTAATGGAACCTCTGTTGTTGGAACAAAAACCTTACGCCCCGACAATATACGTGAGATGTTCGTCCAACAGATAACGAATAAATATTTATTGTATGAATCCCAAATAGATAATTATGATGAATTTATTATCCTGTGTAATGCCCAACATGGTATAACTATTACTGAAGATTGGGAAGTCGATGAAATTCATAATATATTGCTACACCATCCTTTTAATAAGCCTTTTAGCCTTGCGATTCTATGGTTTAATTCTCAATTAAAGTGTACGGAGTATCAATTCAATGAAACAACGCCTTAAGAGATAAGAGGGCTTGCTGGTGTAAACAATTTTTTTATTGCGTTTAACCAATATTCCTTTGAATACATCCAAAACAGTAAAAGAATACCCCAAACAGAAAAGCAAGGAGAAACACAATGGTTTTACCAAATGGTAGCGAATACAAGACTGTTCTTTTGGATACAAATATTCTCCAAACTCTCGTGACTGACCCCACATTTTCGGGCAGGCTCTTGATGCGCTTCTGTTTGAAACAACCTATATCAATATTTTGTTTTTCAATTTACAATGTCATAGAACTTAAAAACAAGAGAAGCACAGATAACGGCAAAGTTGATATATATACCGAATTCGTGAAGTTCTTCTCAATAATTCCGTGCTTGATGTTGTTTCCGTACAAAAGCCTAATACAAGAGGAGTTCTCCGCCGATATCGAAAACAGTACAGTAAAGATAAATGGCAATATAGCAAATGCTTTTAATCCGGTTGTAAATAGAGTTGATTACAGCTTTGATAAGTGGCTTAATTCTCTTTTCGACACCCAAAGCATAGTGCGAGAAGTGCAGAATAACTTAGCTCAAATGCCAGGCGTAGTAAATGATTGGATGAACCAACGCAGTTCAGCCTCAATATCTGCACAGGAGCTTGAGAAAATACGAAAATCGCAAGAAGAGGACATCGTTCTGCGGTTTATTAACGATTGCGGAATAGCCAGCAACGGGTTAGATTATACAAAATTCCCTGCTGCAAGAACAATGCTTTATTCGCAATTTCGTAGGGTACATTGTACAAATAAGCAGATTTACCCAAACGATGTAATGGATGTAGAGATATCTGCGTTTGCCCCATATGTAAACGCTGTGGTTACTGAATCCGGGCAAGCTGATATATATAAGAAGGCCAAAAAAGTTATTCCGCAGCTTGCGAATCTCGAAATAATTTCGATCCGTGAAATATAACATACGGAGTTAGAAATACGCCATTGATTACCTTTTGTAAGATTGGTATTTATGTAAATACTGCTTTCTGACTACCTGCAAACCATTGATTTTACTGGTATTATGATAATATTCCTATATCACCACTCCGACCATAGAAAAGCCCGATATAAAGGGCTTTTTTCTATGTCAGGAGAGGTTTGGTTGTCATTTGGTTGTCATTTTTAAAAAAATCTTGCCGTGAATTTGCTTTTTTGATAAAAAGGGTGCATGTATATACGGATATCAGGAGGTATATACATGGCTGTCTCATTAGGTACAATCAATAAAAGAAAGAATGGCCGTTATACAGCCATACCCGATAACGGGGTCGTAAACGGCAATCGAAATCGTATCGGAAGCAAAACGTTTGATACAAAGGCCGAGGCTAAAAACTATCTTTGCATGGTTCAGCAGAATCGCCGGCACGGGAATTATGAAACCCTGAACACGATAACCGTTGCAGAGCTGCGCAAGCCGGTGTCCCCATCGGCGAAATCAGCGTTGCCGTAGGGCATAGCAGGAAGTCCATCACCCTGGATATGTATTACCATGTTTTCGCCGAAAAAGCGGAGCGGGCAATAGCGGGTGTTTCATCAATGTTGGATAAAGGTATTGACTCGTAAGGGGCATATTAAGGGTTCTGCTTCTTTTATATTAATCGCAGTTTGAGTCAGAAGAATACATTGGCATGTATCAGTTCTCCAAAACGAAACAGTAACCAGAATGTGTCAATTCTCTTCTTGATTTTCGTCCTTGTATAAGATCATCCCGGTATTTATCTTTTCATCTGTCAATGTGAGTGCCATGATAATATACCTTATTAGGTTATGTGTTTTTTGAACCTCTTCGAGATAAGAATCTTCTCTTAACAGTTGCTTTAGTCGTCTTATTTCCAATTTTAATAGTTCTGCTAAGGCCTCATCAAGATTTATAGCGGCTAAGATCAACGTTTTTCCTAGCGATGTATTATTCATACTACTATCAGTCATTATCTACACCTCATATATTTACAATAAAGGCCACACTTATCGCATGGCCTTCATCTGCTGTAACAAGTTAATTTACTACTCAGCAACGGCTTTTATCAGGGCTGCTTTTCGAACACTTAGGCAATAATTCGAGAACATTTTCAAATTTGAATTCCAAAAGCATCTCTTTTTTAATAACATCTTTCAGTATTCTTTCTACGCTGTCATCAATGCTTAAAAGCGAATCCAGCTTACCACACGAACACTTAATAACTTCCTGAATTTTTTCGGCCTCGGCGTTCATGATATGAGCCAGGCTTAGTTCTTCGAGAGCGATTGAAGCTAGAAGTAATTTAATCGTCTCTTCAAACGTAATATCAATGTCAGGTTTAATATCGGGAATATTCGGCATACTCATTATTGTCACCTCCTGTATCAAAGTATGCAACAGTGTGCTATCTGGTGAGTATAGAGTAACAATAGTTTAATTTTTATATTTAATACTATTCAAGTCTACCGTAATTATGAATTGAAGCCTGCCTGACGCAGGAGAGAGTTTTGACTTATGACAAAAATGGTGCAGGTTCTCTTGGAATGAAAGGACAATCATAGGGCAAGGTATCGGGGCGAAGCGGCTACGAGGTTATTCGGCAGTGATTCCCACTCGTCTTTTCAATACGAATTGAATATACTCCAAACATTCTCGGATGTGACCGGTGGTTGAGAGACAGTATGATGATAAGAGCAAAGTATATGTAAAAAGTCGAGGCGATATTTTATCCGAGCGGCCAGATAGGACCTAAAGCATTTTGGTATTATATACTCAGGTCCACGTGCTGTATTGTGCCCGCAGTGCCGTTCTCGCGCAAGAATATGCTGCTCTCGCGGATAGCCCCCTGCTGCTCGTTCGCGGCGGTTTTAAGCGCGTATTGGCTGGAGATGCTGCCGAGGTAGATCGCTCCGATGCCTGCCTGCCCGATGGCGAACAGCTTGTCGTTGCCCGCTTCGTCCTTCGTCCAGATTTGAAGCTGATTATAAATAGAATCGTTCTCGTCGATCCAGCCGTTGCCGTCCCCGTCATAGGCGCTAAGCTCGATAAACCCGCTGCCCGTGGAGGGGCCGAACATTTCAGAGCCGTTGTTGATGACTCCGTCCGCGTTCTTGTCAAGTACCAGAAAACTGCTGCCGTTCGTCGCGAATGAGATATTTTCTTTGCTGCCATTGTTATCGATATCGAAACTGTATTTCTGAGAAGTGAGCTGCGCCGAAGCGCCGCCGAAGTTGACGATAAGCGGATCGACCGCGGTCTGCGCCGCAACCGTTGTGGATATTGCGGACGTAAAGCTGCGGCTCAAATTGAGATTGAGCGCGATGTCGATCGCTTTACCGTCGGCTGTATGGATCTCGCCCGCCGCGCTAAAACTCATCTGCGCGCTTTCCGTATAGCTTTCTTTATGCTGATAGAGCACGGTACGGCTCAGGCTTTGCGAAACGCTCGTGCTGCCTGATGGCGCCTGATAAAATCCTCCGCCCCCGTCCGAATCCGTCTGCAGATATTTCTCAGGGATATAGAAGCGCATCTTCTTTCCTGTGAGCGCCTCGATGAGCTTTTGGAGTAACTGAATCTCCATCGAGTCCTCGTCGGATATCTCGAATGCGCTGACCTCCTGCATACGGATGCCCCGCGTGGTGGTGATGATAATACCCTGCTGGCCGCCCTCGTCATCCGTCTGCGCAAGTATGGTGTCTGTGGTTTCCATCGCCGCCGTTTGGGAGGAAGCCGCGGATAATGAAATTGTGCTGCTGTCCACTCTCATAAACTGCCTCCGTGCGTATGATTCCCGCATCCATGCGGAAATATAGTTATATAATATATATCGGAAGATTTCGCCAAAGTATCACCGAACACGGCTTATTCCATCATTAGAAAAATCCATGCACCGGTTCCGGTACATGGATTTTCTGTTTCCTTATGTTTCTGTGTGCGGCTATAGCGCGAGGCGATAGATCGCCTCCGCGTCACTGCGGCTGATGGGGATAAAGCCGGGCAGCGGCTCGGGGTATGCGGTAAACAGGTGATCCACCATCGCGGGGATATCCTCTTCCTTCGCGCCCAGTTCGCCAAAGGTTGCGGGCATGCCGATGGAGGTTAAGAACCGGCGGAAACGCGAGATGCCTTCCGCCGCTGTGATTTCGGGGCGCTCAAAGTTCATGTCGCAGCCCCACACGCGCACGGCAAACTGCGCGAATCGGCTCACTCCCCGGCTCATCGCGTGCTTCATCCAGCAGGGCATGATTACGGCAAGCCCAGCGCCGTGCGCCACGTCATAGAACGCGGAAAGCTCGTGCTCAAGGTTGTGGCTGTTCCAGTCCTGCGCGCGTCCTACGCCGCAGATGTCGGTATGCGCAACCGTGCCCGCCCACATGATATTGGCGCGCGCGTCATAATCCGTAAGGTTCGCGATTACCTTGGGCGATTCCTCGATCATGGTTTTAAGAACGGCTTCGCACAGCCGGTCGGTAATCTCCACGTTCTTTGTGTTTGTAAAGTAGCGTTCGCATACGTGTGCCATGATGTCCGTGATGCCGCAGGCCGTCTGATACGCGGAAAGCGTCAGCGTGGATTCCGGATTCAGTATGGAGAACTTCGGGCGCAATACCTCGCCGTGTGCGGCCAATTTGAAGCTGCCGTCTTCGTTCGTGACCACGGTATCGGGAGAACCTTCGCTGCCCGCCGCGGCGATGGTCAGTACGGTGCCGACTGGCAAAGCGGTTTCCACCATCACATCGTTTTTATAGAAATCCCAGAAATCGCCGTCGTAGGGTACGCCCAGAGCGATACCCTTTGCCGAGTCGATGGTGCTTCCGCCGCCTACGGCCAGTATGAAATCGACCCCTTCTCTGCGGCACAGCTCGATACCCTTATATACCAGAGAGCTGCGCGGGTTGGGTTGCACGCCCCCAAGCTCCACAAAGGGGATGGACGCTGCCTTAAGCGAAGCGGTTACTCGCTCAAAAACGCCGTTGCGTTTGATGGAACCGCTGCCATAGTGAATCAGCACCTTTGTTCCCGAAAACCTTTTTACCAGTTCGCCGATGTTCTTTTCGGACTCCCGGCCAAAACAGAAATAGGTGGGTGAATAGAATCTGAAATCCTGCATGTCGACATCCTCTCCGTTCGGATATTTTAATTGAAATCCTGTATTAACCATAGTATATTTCTTAAAGTGAACTTTAAGTCAATAAAAAAAACAGGAGGATTTATGGCCTATACCATCAAGCAGGTCTCTAAGATTACCGGGCTGAGCGCTTCGACGCTGCGGTATTATGAGTCCGAACAGCTGCTTCATCCCGTAAGGCGCAACGAAACGGGGCGCAGAGTATATGACGAAAAGGCTTTGAATACGCTTTCCATCATTACCTGCCTTAAAAAGACCGGCATGCCCATACGGCAGATTCGCATATTTATCGCGCTGTGCGGTGCGGGAGATCAAACGCTTCAGGAGCGGTACCAGATGATTTTAGCACACAAAGAATCGGTGGAGGAGCGCATTGCCGGGCTGCAGCATGAAATGGAGCATATCAATTATAAGGTGGCTTACTACCGCGCCGCGTGCGAGGCGGGTACGGAGCGTGAGCTAAAAGAACTTAAATACCCGGATCCCAACCATTGCGATTCTGATTATATTGCTCGCAAAGCTGGTGCAGGCGCCGAGAGATAAGCCGCATGTTCATGCGGGGTAATTGACCTTGAGCAGTATAAACTTGATATTACGGGCGTTCCACCCTAAGTCCCACGGGACGTGGAAACGATCGGTCGTGTGCGAGTTGACGAGCGCGTACCCCTTTGCGTCCGCACCCGTCACGATAGCCACATGAACCACCTTGCCCTTCTGCACATAGGCAACCACATCCCCTGGTTCAAGCTGGTAAGCGCTTTGATATACTTTGTCAAACGTTCCCTTGGCAATCACGTACGCTTTGCCGCTCCAGACCAGATATCCTTCCAACCCGTCCGCATTGCACCAGGCACGCGTAGCCTCGCTGGCATTGGCGTTCCATCTGCGTACGGTTTTATACCCGCTTTCGTGAAGGCACTGCGAAACATAGTTGCCGCAGTCGCCGTCGCTGATGAAGTTGGGATAGTTTTTGTTGTAAGCGTACCCGTCCTCGCCGCCGGAGGCGGCCCCCGCCCAGCGGTCGGCATAGGCCGCGGCTTTTTTTCTTTGCTCGCAGATACCCGAAAGATCCCGTTCGGGCTGGGAAGCGATAAACTGATTGATCTCTTCAATCTTTTCGCTGCTTTGGCTCATTCGGTCTTGAAACGGATCGAGATACCACTCGCGACTGATCACCCACGAATCTTGTTCGCTGCCCGGTATCAGATCCATAGAGTGGTATGTGCCGATGCGGAATGAATTTGTTTTATCGGGCAGGCCTTCATAGATGTAGATATACGTGGTGGAGGCCATGATGTAAAATGCATAGCCGCGCCCCACCTTGCGTACGCGTTTGATGACAAGCTCGCTGCTGATACCGGTGAACGTAACGCCCTGCCGCGCTGCCCATTCCTTAATATATTTTGCCCTGACGTTCTCGGATTCAAGCGCCCACTTGCTGTTCTGTTCGCCGCTGGCATACATGGCTTCAAGCCTTTGCGTATCGCCCGTAAGCAGTATGTCGTTGCGTTCGCTGAAGATGGCGCCAAATACCGCATCCCAGTCATATTGATTACCCGTGGTTGTAGAAACGCTTTGCGGCGCGGTGGTCAGCGCGTAGATTAAAACCGCCAGTATCATAATGTAATACAAAATACTGAAGTCTTTTTTGGGGGGATTTGTACGGATAAACATAGCAACGCGCTCCAAACAGAATCTATTAATTCTATGCACCGGATTGCGGGATGTAGAAGCCGCCCGGGAAAAGGCTGCCGATTTTGTCGTTTGACGCAAAAACAGGGCGACACACAGGTTTGCCGTATACCGCCCTGTAAACCGCGTTTCATCAGCCATGCGCAGGACTTTAAGCCGATTGTTTTGGGATTTGGTCTGAGGAACTTAAGCTTTGTATGATATAATATGTATATTAAGCCGTTTGAGAAATGGAGAAGCGATATGGATATCATCATACGGCATGTAGACGCGGATGAATTGGAGCGCTGCGCGCAGGTAATCCGTAAGGCGTTTGGCACGGTGGCGAAAGACTTTGGACTGACGCTGCAAAACTGCCCGACGAACGGCGCGTTTATTCAAACGGAGCGCCTGATTTCCGATATTAAAAAAGGCAATCTGTTATTCGGTTTGTTCGCCGCGGATGAAATGATCGGGTTCATGCAGCTTGAGGTGGGCACGGAAGGCGCGGTGATACTGGAGAAGCTCGCGGTGCTGCCGGAGCTGCGCCATAATGGCTATG
>CAZLRM010000069.1:0-7820 GCA_964561895.1 uncultured Christensenellaceae bacterium
ATCGTAATCCCTAAAAGCAGCGTTGTTAAGTTGGCCAGCTCGTTTTGCGCCGACTTGGAGAGCCGCTCCAGTACGCCGCACTCGCGTATCAGGTTTCCGAACATCAGCGCGCCTACAAGCGGAACGCCATCAGGAGCAACAAAGCCAACCACGATGGTAATGATAATGGGAAGCGCAATCAAAACGGGTTTGCTGACCTTTCTGTCAAAATCCACATCCATGTGAATACAGCGCTCTTTTTTTGTGGTGCAAAGCTTAATTATCGGGGGCTGGATGATGGGTACCATCGACATATACGAATATGCAGCCACTGACAGCGGGCCGATATATTTTTGCGCAAACATATTGCCTACAAATATCGTCGTCGGGCCGTCTGCCGCGCCGATGATTCCAACTGCCGCGGCTTCCTTTATTGTGAAAATACCCGGCCAAATCGCGTTAGCGCCTATCGCGAGTAAAAACGCCGCGAATATGCCAAACTGTGCCGCAGCACCGAAGAAAATCATAACCGGCTGCTTGAGCAGGGGCGAAAAATCGATCATCGCGCCAATCGCGATGAATATCAGCAGCGGAAACAACTCCGTTGCGATACCCGCTTCGTACAGCACTTTTAAGAAACCCGGGTCTCCCATCGAATTTTCGATGACTGTCTGCAAAGGCAGGTTGACCAGTATGCAGCCAAAGCCGATGGGCAGCAGCAGCATTGGTTCATATTCCTTGAGAATAGCCAGTATAATCAGTATAAGACCTACGGCCATCATCACGCCATTTTGCCAAGTGATACTTTGAAATCCTTTTAGCAATTCTTCCATGTTGTAATTCCCCGCATTCCGCATTTTTTACATCAATAAACAGATATATCTGTATTCCGTGACATAAACAATGCCTTTTCTGTTTGATTTACAAAAATTGTTCCAATCCCAACCCAGTGTATATTATAAATACCCCCTTGTAAAATTGCAACGTCAAGGTCAGTCAATTTTCGATAATATTATTTTTTATCACAGCGCGACACTCAGCGCGATCAGCGCCTGTGCAGTATAATAAAACACCACATTCATTACGCCGGCCATTCTCCGTTCTTCCCGGTGTGAACGCGCATGAACCAGTATAATGTCGGACAGGGCAAACAGCGCTCCGCCCAAAGCCGCAAAAGCCGCATACAATGCATTGACCTCGTTTACAAACAGCACCGATACCGCTTTTGCAGCCATCGTGCACAGCACCAGCGCATAGATCAAAAACAGTGGTTTTAACTCCTCCGTCTGTTGGGGTTTTCCGGCAAAAACAACCGCGCCGATTGCTAAAAAGGCGAAAAAAAGCGCCGCGTCAACCCATGCCGGAGCTGCGTAAACAAAAAAAGCGGCGATGTAGCCTGCATGCGCCAGCATAAAAGCGATACATCCCGCAATGAACGTTCTTTTTTCAGAAAATACGAGCAGCACATCCCCCAAGAGCGAAAAGCACAGCCCCGTTACGATCAGCGTATAGTAAGGCGGATATGCGCCGGTGCGGCTGGTAAATGCGATCATCACAAAGCTGATGCTTGCAACTGCCTTTACTGTCAGCCGGGCGGCAAGACTGCCGTTGTGCTTTATCACTGCATATACTCCCGCGAATATACACATCAGCGTGAGAAAAACGTAACGCACTACTCCTCCTCTTCTTCGTAATAGAGCCTTTCAAACTCCTCCCACACCTTGTCGAGTTTCTTCTCATCCTCGATAGGCATATAACAGTCGTCGCCTTCCTCGTCCTCCATGATTTCAAGCAGCACCACTTCCCCGTTCTTTACGCCATCCACTTCGGTTTCAGGCGTCAGCGCCACGTAAAAGCTGTCCTCAAAATCAAACGTCATTATGTGATGAAAGTTCACATCGTTTCCGTTCTCATCCTGCAGTACGACCACGTCGTTATTGTCCATATCATTTCACTCCTTCTATTGCCGGTCGGCATCATTCATTATTTCCCTTAACACAAAGCTTATTCGTTGCTATATCTTATGGGTATCAAGATATGCGCGCAGAATATATACAGCCGCAAGTTTATCCACAACCTGCCGCCTTTTCTGGCGCGACATATCCGCTTCAAGCAGCGTACGTTCCGCACTGACGGTGGTCAGCCGTTCGTCCTGAAACGCGACCGTTGCGCCCAAAGCTTTTACTCCATCCATAAACTCACGCACGGCTTTTGCCGACGGGCCTTCTGTTCCGTTCATATTGAGCGGAAGCCCTGCCACAATCAGCTCCGCTCCCAGTGTTTTTGCTTTGTCCGCAATATACTTTGCATCGCTTGCACCGGTGCGCGCATATGTTTCCACGCCCTGTGCCGTAATACCCAAGGGGTCTGATACCGCGATGCCGATCCGCTTTTCGCCGATATCCACGCTCATTATCCGTTTCATATTAAACGCCTCTTTCTGCTGCCAGCAGGCATAAAAAAAGCCGTGCTTTGACGGCTTGCGTTATGCCGCGTGTTTTTTAAGAAATTCACGCAGCTTTATTCCTCTTTGTTAATATTTTCAATGTACACCTTTACAAACTCTTCCAGCAACTCGTCGCGCTCCACACGTTTTACAATCGAACGTGCGTTTTTATAACTCGTGATATAAGTGGGATCGCCTGATATAATATATCCGACAAGCTGATTCACGGGATCATAGCCTTTATCCTTGAGCGCGTCACAAACAAGCCAGATGACCTCGCGCGCAGGATTGTCCAGCTCCTTTTCCAATGAAAACTTCATGGTCTCGTCGAATTTTACCAAAGCAAACACCCCCTTATGTGCGTATTATATACCACATATGGTGATAATTCAAACAGTGTGACATACATTTTGCTTATTATTTACACTCTTGTAATGTTTCGTAACGTTTTTTAAACAGAAACGTTAGGGGGCTAAAAAAAAGCTAATCAATCAGCATTGTCTTACACTTTCAGTTTGCCTTTGCAACCTTTTTGATCAGCTGTTTTTGCCCCCTTCCGCTTTCAGCTGCCTGATTCCATTTTATTCATATGAGTATCGATCATGCTTCTTCCCCTGCGCACAGCCCGCTGTATTTGCGGTTTGACATACGGCATAGCAATCATTGCCGCAGCCGCGCCGATGACGGTTCCCGCAATCATACCCATTACCAAATTTCCTCTCATCATAAAAGCACTCCTTTCAAGCAGTCACTATCTTTATTCTGCTCAAAAGGAGTCCTATTATCACTGACAAATCAATCAACAATCGGTATGATCTGCTACTTCTTGGACTTATAATCCGCAATTGCCGCCTTGATTGCGTCCTCTACCATCAGAGAACAATGCCATTTCTTTTCCGGCAGCCCGCCCAGTTCCTCCACAATGTCCGCCTTGCTGATGCTTTCCGCTTCGTCTACCATTTTGCCTTTCGCCATATCGGTAGCGATACTAGAGGATGCAATCGCCGCGCAGCAGCCGTATGTCTTATATTTGATGTCTTCGATCCTGTCGTCCTTGATGCGCAGAAACATCTCCATCGTATCGCCGCATTCGCTGCTTCCTACCTCGGCATAGCCATCCGGGTTTTCCATAGACCCCACGTTGTGCGGGTTTTTAAAATGCTCCAGCACCTTCTCGTTATACATGCTTTTCATCCCCTTTACGCTGATTAAATAGCGGCGAAAACTGCTGAAGCCGATGCGCCGCTTCTTTTGTGATTTCGATGGTCCTTTCGATATCCTGCTCCGTGTTCTCGCGCCCGATCGTAAACCTCACCGCGCCGCGCGCTTCGAGCGTCGTAAGCCCCATCTCAAGCAGCACATACGAGGGCTTTGTCGAACCGGAGGTACACGCGGAGCCTGCGGATACCGCCACGCCTTCGAGGTCGAGGCACGTCAGCAGCGCTTCCGCTTCGATACCCGCAAAAGAAATGTTGACATGTCCGGGCAGACGCTCCGTTTCGGGCCCGTTCAGCCTTGTCCCGGGCAATACACGCAAACCTGTCTTCAGCCTCTCCGACAGCATGCGCTCATGTTTCGCATTGCTTTCGATCTCCAGCACCGCGATTTCAGCCGCAGCACCCAAGCCTACAATTCCGGGCACGTTGAGCGTGCTCGCGCGCATGTCGCGCTCCTGCGCGCCGCCGTGAAGCAGCTTGCCTATGGGCGTTCCCTTGCGGATGTACAACGCGCCCACCCCTTTGGGGCCGTAGAACTTATGCGCGCTCATCGAGAGCATGTCAATACCCATTTCCTCCACGTCAATAGGCACATGCCCCACCGCCTGCACTGCGTCCGTGTGGAACAGCACCCCCCTTTCGCGCGCAATATGCCCGATTTCGCGGATAGGCATTACCGTACCCGTCTCGTTGTTCGCAAACATTACGCTGATCAGTATTGTGTCCTCACGCAGCGACTCAAGCACGCTTTGTGCGCTTACCATACCCATTTCATCTACAGGCAGATAGGTGATATCGAAGCCGTGTTCTTCCAGATACCGGCAGGTATCGAGCACCGCATGGTGCTCCACGCGCGACGTGATGATATGCCCGCTTTTCTGCTTCTCTGCGATACCGCGAAGCGCCCAGTTGTCGCTCTCCGTGCCGCCCGACGTGAACACGATCTCCTCTGCTGAAGCTCCTATCGCCTCTGCCGCCTGCTTCCGCGCGGCAGCCACCGCTTTTTCGGCGTCGCGCCCGTAGCCGTGTACGCTTGAGGGATTCCCGAAGATGTCCGAGAAGTAAGGCAGCATCTTTTCCAATACCCGTTTTTCCGTATAGGTTGTTGCCGCATGATCGAGGTATATTCCCATAGTCTAGCACCTGATATCCTTTGCATTCGGCCTGTTTTCACCCAGCCGATGA
Source organism: uncultured Christensenellaceae bacterium (assembly GCA_964561895.1). Classification (GTDB taxonomy): domain Bacteria; phylum Bacillota; class Clostridia; order Christensenellales; family SZUA-584; genus JAEWCC01. Next base: position 4,828 of record CAZLRM010000069.1, read on the forward strand.
TAATCGTCCAGCATGTCCTTCAGTGTGATGGAGTTAATCACGTCGTTAAATCCGTCGTATATCCTCTGCCATATCACATGCGTGGTGCAGCAGAGCGCGTTCTTGCACTCCAGCGCATCTTCGCCAACGCATTCCGCCGGCGAAAGCTCCCCTTCCAGCGCGACCAGCACTTTACCGACAGTAATCAGCTCCGGTGAAGCGCCAAGGCTGTATCCCCCGCCCGCGCCGCGCGTGCTCTCCACGAGCCCCGCCGCTTTGAGCTTGGCGAATATCTGCTCCAGATACTGCTCGCTTAAGCCCTGGGCAGAAGCAATCTGCTTGATGCTCAATGTTGAGCCATTTGCCTTGGCCAGCTCAAACATCGCCCGCAGCCCGTATCTTCCGCGCGTCGATATAATCAATAATTAATCCCCTTTCAAAGCAGGATACCGCGATCTAAATCCTAGCTTTTTTGTCGGGTTTATGATACCTCCGCTTCGTCCCTTTGTCAATAAAAATCCCGCCGGAGTTTATTTTCCTGCGGGATGGCGATGTATATTCATATTATATTTCGGGAGCAATTCTATTTGCCGTGCAGTATTTTGTGCTAAGCGCCAGGCATATGCGTCCCGCACTGGTTACAGAATTGCGCACCTTGATTCAGCGCGGTTTTGCAATTCGAACAAAACACCGTACCTCCGGCAGACGCGCATTGCGGCGCAATTGGTACTGGCCGAGGCGCATATGGCCCAGGCTGCGGAAAGTGTGCCGAATAATCACCTTCCTTCCTCATTTATGGCTATTCAAGCTTTTTCACTTCTCCGCTTTCGATATTCATACTGTACCACGCAAGGCCCTCGTTATCGTCCATGAAATAGATCCAGCCGTCCGGGCCGGTGCAGATCGGTTCGGTGTTGAACTCAAACTTTTGCACGGACCCCGCCATGTCGTCCGTATCAATGGCCATTATTATGTTGCCGATTATGTAACCGTCGTTATCATACTTAAGGCCTGCGGAAATATAGAGCATTCCGCCGGCGATGTTGAACGTTGTGATCGTTTCGGGATTCTTCAAAAACACTTCCTTCCCGCTGCCGTCCCCATGTACGCGCCATACCGTGTCCTTATCATTGTCCTTATCATTATAGTATATCCAGTCGCCCTCTATGCAGTAGTTCCCCATATTGGCTGCCGTGATGGTTTGCGGCTTGCCGCCGTTAACTGACACGCGGCAGAACCCGGAGTTATCGGGTTTCTTTTCGCAGAAGTATACCCAATCGCCTGAAACGCAGGGGAAGATTACAATATAATCCGTCAGCTTCGCCGGTTCGGTTCCGTCGGTTTTCGCCTTGTAGAGGCAGCCGTTGTCGGTGGAGTTGCTGTAATACATCCAATCGCCCGATACGGACAGAAACTCGCAGCTGTCCTCGTTGATCTTCGTTAGCATGCTGCCGTCCGTGCGCACCTTATAAGGCTTGCAGCCGTCGCTGTTGTTGATGTAGTACAGCCAGTCGCCCGCGACGTTAAGGCAGGTGCCGCAGGCATCACCCATGCGCTGATACTCGCTTCCGTCCGCGCGCATCTTGTATATCGCAAGGTTCTCATCCATCCGCGCGAGGTATACCCAGTCTCCCTGCGATGTGAGTAGACCGCCGTACCACCCATCGTTCTGTTTAAATGCGTTGGTCAGGTTGCCCGCCGTGATTCCTTCCTTGTTGATATCACTTTCCGCTGCGTAATCCGGCAAGAATGGGATATCGATGGTATAGGCTGGTTGGTGCTGCTCTGCCCACCCGATCAGCGCGCTTACGTCATCCGCGCTTTCCGCACCCAGCGCCAACAGCCGATTGATCTCATCGATATTCGCTCCCGACATCGCATAAAGCGCTTCCGCCGCGAGCGTATAAGCGTCTGTATCTGAAGGATCAAGCTCGATGAGCCTTGAAGCCGCCGCGTATACCATCTCGTAATTATTCTCACTCTGGTATTGCGCGATCGTCTCCCGCAGTTCATCCGCAGACGCGGCGGCGATCGCTTCCTGCATGGTCGTAGGCGCAGGCGTTGTCTGTGCGGCAAAAGCGGTTTCCGCTTCGCCCGTCTGCTGCGCAGCGGGCGCGGCACAGCCAGCAAGCGTTAGCGTCATCGCAAGCGCTAGTATCAACATTTTCCTCATCGTTTTATCTCCTTTACTCACCCACAGGCAGCGCGTACAGTTCGTCGATGCTCATGCCGAATTTTCTCTGAACCGCCTGCTCTAAGTAGGGCAGCGCCTTAAGATACGTTTCTTTACCTTGTGTATCAAAGGCGTCACCGAACATCTGGATTACGGTGGCAATGTCAGGGTATTCCCAGCCATATTGGTCAGGCGCGGTGTAGTAATCGTAGGAGCAATCCACCCCGTCCTTATCCAGGCGAACGTTGTATCTGCCATCGCCGGCGAAATACGTAATCACGAGGTTATAACCGTTTACGTCAGAGTCATGGAACATGATATCAAAGCCTTCGGGATTCTCACCCCATTCCGGCCTGTGTATGACAATGCGTATATAGTGCGGTTCATGCTGCTCGTAAATGCAGATCGCGTTCGGCTTATCAGCGGTAAATCCCAGCTGCTCCAGCGGCGGCGAGAGCGACTCGGTTGTCTGCTCGGACGGCAGCACTGCGGTCGGCTCGAGCGGCAGCGCGAACAGCGCGTCGGCTGTCATTTTGAAAGTGTTTTGTATCGTATCGTTGAACACGGGTATGGGCGCAAGCAATATATCGTCGGCGTCTGTTTCGCCCAGCGCATCTATTATAACCTGTTCCATGCCTCCCCGGTCGCTGGCATTCAAGTCTAATCCACCGATCGCCTCTTCGTAGATATAATTCAATACCAACTGGTTATTCAGTGTCATTTGGAACACATAGACGTCGATTTTCGGATAGTATATGACGGTCAGTCCATACCCGTTGTCCATTTGCAGATTCATTTTTACCGCGTTGTTTTGATCCTCCATTCCTGGCGCGCCCCACTC
>CAZLRM010000070.1:0-4884 GCA_964561895.1 uncultured Christensenellaceae bacterium
GCGGATATCGAGGAAAGCACGGCGCAACTCGCGCAGCGGCTTTCCCAAAGCCAGATACTGATGGTGCCGGGCGGATTTTCCGGTGGTGACGAACCGGACGGCAGCGGCAAGTTCATCGCGGCGCTGCTGCGCGAAGCGCGCGTAGCGGATGCCATCCGCGGCCTGCTAATGCGCGACGGCCTGATACTTGGCATATGCAACGGCTTTCAGGCGCTCATCAAGCTGGGGCTTGTACCCTACGGTGATATCCGCGACATGCGCTCTGACGGCCCGACGCTCACATTCAACCATATTGGCAGGCACGTATCCAAGGTGGTGCGCACGCGTATCGCCAGCAACGCTTCACCGTGGCTCGCGCTCGTGAAGCCGGGCGATATTCATACGGTTGCGGTATCTCACGGCGAAGGCCGCTTTGCCGCGACCAACGAAGAGGCGTTGAAATTGTTTGAGGCCGGGCAGGTCGCCACTCAGTACGTAGACGAGGCGGGCAGCCCCACGATGGGCGATGACAACCCGAACGGTTCGCTGATGGCAGTGGAAGGGCTTTTGTCCCCCGACGGGCGCGTATTCGGCAAGATGGCACACTGCGAGCGCTATGGCGCGTATACGCTGCAAAACGTACCGGGCGAGAAGAATCAAAGAATATTCAGGGGCGGGGTACAATATTTTCAATGAAAATCAGAGAAAAGCTTAAAGGCGCTAAACTCACCAAACAGCAATGGATATGGATAAGCGTGCTGATCGTAATCGTGGCCGCTGCGATCGTGTTATATTTTATCGGAGAAAACTACGGCTGGTTCTCCGTATTTTCATCGCGTGAAACGATTCGGGATTACGTGCAGTCTTACGGCATGTGGGCGCCGCTCGCTTTCTTCGTGATACAGTTTATACAAGTAATATTCTCACCGATACCGGGCAACTTAACCACCATTGCGGGCGGTATGATGTTCGGTTTTTTCGAAGGTTTCTTAATATCACTTGCGGCTATATTTTTGGGCTCCATCGTAGCGTTCCTGCTCGGCAAAGCTTTCGGGCGGCCTTTGGTGGAAAAAATCGTGGGAAAGAACGCTGTTGAAAAGTACATGAGCTCCGTATCCTCGCGTCAGCGCATCGTTCTTATTATGATGCTGCTGCTCCCCTTCTTTCCGGATGATTTGCTGTGCCTCATCGCAGGGCTGTCGGCAATACGCCTGCCGCAGTTTGCGCTCATCGTAATACTGACAAGGCCTTGGGGGCTGCTGTTTTCGGCATTAGCGGGCTCCGGTCTCATCTCTGTACCCACATGGGGCTGGATTATCATAGGCGCGGCAGGTGTCGCGCTGTTCGTGCTTTCATTAAAATACGCGTCCTCAATAGAGGAGCGTATCAAGGAATGGATTGAAAAGCTCGAGAAAAAATTCTATCATAAGGCGGGCTAAATACCGTTCGTTTTTACCGGCAGCACAAGATAATAGAAACTTTCCCCCTGCAGCGGCCTTATCACGCAGGGGCTGATGTTTGTGTTGAAATCAAATATCAGTGATTCATCGCCTGTTTCTTTTAATACATCCAGCAGATACCTTGAGTTAAACGAAATGTTTAAGTTTTTTCCGCTTAGCTGTATGCCCACTTCCTCCCGCGCGCGGCCCACTTCCGAGTCCGAAGTGATCGTCATCAACCCTTCTTCAATCTTTAAATTGACGAGATTTGTTTTTGATTGGCGCGCGAGTATGCTGGCGCGCTCCAGACTGTTATATAAACTGAGTTTATCGACAACAATACGCGTCGCGTGGTCGGCAGGAAGTATGTTTTTATATTTTACGTAATCGCCTTGCAGCACGCGCGTGGTAATTTCAAAATCCTCTCCTGTAACCGCGAGCAAATGGTCCGCAGTGTGAATCCGTATCGTGGATTCGTCGTCGGGGATAATACGCGCGATCTCGCGCATGGACCGCGCAGGCGCGATCACTTCGGAATAATCCATACCCGACTGCACCGCTTCCTGCCGGATCGCAAGACGATAGCCGTCAAGCGCAACTAGCTTTAAAGCGTCATGGTCGATTTCCATCAGTATGCCCGTCAGTATCGGCTTATCCTCGCTGATTGATGTCGCAAATACCGTCTGATCGATCATTGAAACAAACTTGCATGAGAAAATTGAGGCGCTGCGTGACTTTGAGTATTCAGGAAACTTGGGGTATCCTTCAGGATCCATCATGCACAGCGTCGTGCGGGAATGCCCGCATTCCATCACCATATTGTTTTCTTCGGTCTTGATTTGAAGTTCACATTCATCAAACTTAGAAAGTATTTCACCGAGCAGCCGTGCAGGCAATACCGTTTCACCCGCTTCCGGCACCGCCGCTTCAAATTCACACCTTATCGAAAGCGTACCGTCGCTGCCGTATAACGTCACAGTTTCATTTTCGGCGCGCAGGTAAATCCCCTCCAGCACATTCAAAGGCGATTTAGCAGACGCCGCTTTGGACACGGTTGCGACATAACGCTGGAGCAGATTTTTTTCACATACAATCCTCATAGTAGACTCCTTTGCCTTTAATACAGCTACTCTTGTAAATTATATAGAAGAAGTAGCAGTAGGGGGTGTTGATAACGGGGAAAACCGTATTTTCGACAGTCTGCAAAACGCTTTCTAATGTTTATTTCATTACCGCAATCAGTGAGTGCTTCGTGTATAGGCGGCGAATACAATGTTAAATTATAAATAAGGTCAGCAGAGCAGCCCGGAAAACATCAACGGCTTGTCCACCTTATTCCCGCAGCCTGGCAATAAAATCATCCACAAGCGTACGGGTTTCCATACTGCTGTTCAGCTCATTTTCGATTTTTTCGTATGCATGCTTGACGGTTGTATGGTCGCTTTTACCGTATAATTCGGCAATCGACTTATAAGATATATCCATAAGCTTACGCGTCAGATACATTGCGATCTGGCGCGGATACGTCACGCTTTGGTTCTTTTTATTGCTTGTGATCTCATCCTCTGAAAGGTCGTAATACTCGCACACCGTTTGCAAAATATGCTTTGCGGATATTTTTTTATTGGACGTAGCGGTTAAAAAGTCACGTATGGCGATTTCAGCTTCCACAATATTGGGCGAGCGCCCGTTGAGCATGGTATACGCGATAATTTTATTGAGCGCGCCTTCCAAAGACCTGATATTGGACGATACTTTGGTCGCGATCAGATCAAAAATATCGCGTTCGATTTCGCACTTGAGCGCGTCCCGTGTGATGATATCCTTGGCTTTTTTCTCGAGTATCGCAAGTTTGGTTTCGTAGTCGGGCGGCTGGATATCCGCAATCAACCCTCCTTCAAAACGCGACTGCAGCCGCTCTTCGAGCTTGGCAATCTCCTTGGGCGGCTTATCGGACGAGAGTATGATCTGCTTGTTATTTTCGTGAAGGTCGTTGAACGTGTGAAAAAACTCTTCCTGCGTGCTCTCCTTGCCCGCAATGAACTGGATATCGTCGATGAGCAGCACATCGGCTTTGCGGTATCGCCTGCGGAATTCCTCCGTCTTGGATGTCCGTATTGCGGTAATGAGGTCGTTTAAAAAAGGCTCACTCTTGACAAACATCACCGTGAAATTTTCATGGCTGCTGACGATGTGATTGGCGATCGCCTGCATCAGATGGGTTTTACCAAGGCCCGTTTTGCCGTAAATGAAAAGCGGGTTATAGGTTTGCCCGGGGTTTTCGGCCACGGCCACAGCCGCCGCGTGAGCGAACTGGTTGGATTTACCCACGACAAAGGTGTCAAAAGTATACGCGGGGTTCAGCGTGGAACGCGAAGCGGCCGCACCTTCAATCACTTCGGGCTGCTGTCTCAATTTAGCGGCTTCGGAGCTGTCTAGAAATACCACGTTGCAGTCCGTAGCGTCGATACCAAGCAGCGCGGCGGCTGAATCCAGCGCCGAAAAAATGATTGTGCGGTAGCTCTTCTCCACGAGTTCCTTGTGAACGGGGTTGAGCGTCTGAAAATAAAAAACAGAATCGGATTTTTTAACGGGGAGCAGCGTCTTTATCCATGTGTCGTACCTAACGCTGGACAGTTCCTGTTTTAATATTTCGAGCGATTTTTCCCAGATCATTAAAAATAAGTCCACGTACCCGCACCTTTAGGTAATATTCAGCGGCACATCCGGATGCATAGTTTGATATTATACACAGCTCATGCACGATAAACCGGCAGCGAAACCCCGAACGATACACAGCTTATCCACCGCCAGTGGAAACCATGTGCCTCTAGTCTTTGTATTCTATCACATCTGGGGGGCAGGCTCAATACACATTAAAAAGAAAAACAAGGTGCAGGGTACTTTCCTGTACAATCTTTCCGCCGCATAGTATAATAGCCGCGTGGAGGACAGCCCATGCCAAAGACGATCCGGATACTGCTCTGCTGCTTCGTGATTGTTGCGCTGCTGTGCGCCTGCAAAGGCGAAACAGCGCCTGCGTACGATATATCGGAATACATGTCTGCGTTTGCTGCGATGGACTACGCCGCGATGTTCGCATGCACGGAGGCGTCAAAGGGCTTAAGCGAGAAGGAATATGAGGCCGCGAATGAAGCCTTCACGAAAAAGTATAACGCAATATTTTCCGGCTTGGGCGTTACACAAATCGTCGTTGAAAACCTTGCCGGGCCGGCCGCGGACGGCGTATACACCTATACCGCGACATATAAGACAAAGAAATATGGAGATTTTAGGAACGATTATACGCTTCATTGCCGCGAAGAAAAGGGCGAATGCCGTGTGCTTTGGGATTATTCGCTGATCTTTCCGGAGATGGAAGAGGGCAGTACTGTGCAGGTGCGCACACAGGAAGCGCAGCGCGGTGAAATATTCGCGGCGGACGGATCGCTGCTCGCGGCGAACG
>CAZLRM010000070.1:4984-7759 GCA_964561895.1 uncultured Christensenellaceae bacterium
TCATATCCCTCGTACGACGACAACATATTCACGTTTCCGCTGACAAAGGCGGAGTGGGACACCTTAAACAACGACCCAAACGACCCGCTCTATCCGCGCGCAACGATGGGGCGGTATCCGCCCGGCAGTGTGATCAAGCCTTTTAACGCGACAGCGGCGTTGGAATCGGGTGCGATTACCGCGGATACGGTTTTTACGGGAACGATCGTCGATAACAAATGGGGCCCTGAAGGGTCGGGATGGACGGTTACGCGCGTCGACAATTCGGGTTCTCCGCTTAAGCTGTATAACGCGCTCACAAAATCGGATAATATATTTTTTGCGTGGACAGCACTCCGGATGGGCAAGGACACGTATCTGGGTTATCTTTCGCGCATAGGCTTTGAGGAGGCGGTACCCTTTGACCTGCCTGTGGGCAAAGCCAATCTTGTTGATTCCACGGTAGATGACAAGTGGCTTGCCGATATGGGATACGGCCAGGCGGAACTGTTGGTATCGCCCCTGCAGATCGCCGCGATGTATACAGCTTTTGCTAACAATACGGGCGACATGATGCAGCCGATACTCGTGGAAAAGCTGTGCCAGACGCAGGGGCTGGAATACGAGACCGTAAAACAGCAGGAGCCTGCGGTTTGGGTAAAAGATGCGGTGTCACAAAGCAGCATGGATATTTTAAAGCCGATGCTCGAGGCGGTTATTTCAACGCGTGGCACGGGGTATCGGGCGCAAATCGAAGGCGTTAAAATCGCGGGCAAAACGGGCACCGCGGAGATTGGCGACGATAAATCCCGAGAGATATCGTGGTTTGCGGGCTACTGGGCGGACGGCAGCTACGACCGGCTCGTACTTGTGATGGTGGACGTGGCGGCCGATGAAGACCCCGTCAAGTTCGATATCGCGAAACGGCTGCTCGCCCCCTGACCAAACAAATTTGAAAGCAGGTACTATGATATGATCACGAGCGTATTCATTCCCGGCGATCAGGATCTTACAGAACCGTTCGCGATACGCCGCGAGGTGTTCGTCAAGGAGCAGGGCTGCCCCGAAGCAGAGGAGTACGACGAGTTTGACAAATCCGCGCTGCACCTCATGATATACGTGGACGAAATGATAGCGGCGACAGGCCGAATCTGGCACGACGGCAAGGGCTTTCGCATCGGGCGGCTCGCGGTGCTGCCGCACTACCGCGGCCAAAAAATAGGCGACCTTGCGCTGCGGCTGCTCATATTTAAAGCGTTTTCATCGGGTGCGGAGCAGCTTTGTATCAGCGCGCAAACCTATGTGCGCAAGTTTTACGAAAAGTTCGGATTCCGTGCGGAAGGGGAAGAATATATGGAGGCGGGCATCCCCCATATCGCGATGCGCGTAAAAAAAGACGAGGTGGTCTACCCATCCGACTGCCGTCATGAATAACCAAGGAGAATCTATGGAAAAAGCACTGGAACGCGGGCTTACTGCAAAAGCGGAAAAAACGGTAGTTTTTGAGGATACGGCAAAGGCGGTTTCAAGCGGGCTTGCCGAGGTGTTCTCGACGCCGTGCATGATCGCGCTGATGGAATGCGCGGCGGCAAGCGCCGTACAGCCTCAGCTGCCGCCCGGCTTTTCAACAGTAGGAGTGCGTATCGACGCGCAGCATATCGCCGCGACGCCCGTGGGTTTTAAGGTGTGGGCTAAGGCTGAGCTTACTGCGGTGGCCGGGCGCAGGCTTAATTTTGATATTACCGCGTGGGACGAGCAGGAGAAGATCGGCGAGGCACAGCATACGCGTATGATTATCGATGAGAGCAAATTTGCGGCTAAGGCTGCCGCCAAAGCGCAGGCCAAAACATGAGACTGGATCTGCACGCACATACGACATGGTCGGACGGAGATAAAACGCCGCAGCAGATAGCAACGCTGGCATCTTTGGCGGGTGTCGGTATCGCCATCACGGATCACGATGAATGCCGCGGCTTTGGTGAAATTGAGGGCAGGAAATACGGCATACCCGTTTATGCGGGCATTGAGCTCGCCTCGCGCTTTGAGGGCGGCTCGGTGCATGTGATAGGGCTTTGTATCGATTGGCGGAGCGAGGCGCTTAACCGCCACAATGCGCAGACGGTGCAGGCGCGGCGCAGCCGCGCGGAGCGCATACTCGAAAAGCTTCGGCTTTTGGGCATACAAATCGTATTCGATGATCTATCGTATCGAGGCCATATTGTGGGGCGCGTGCATATTGCCGAGGCGCTCGTGCGCAAGGGGTATGCGGCAGGTTCGGACGAAGCTTTTGCGCGCTACATTTCGGCTAACGCTCCGTGTTACGTGCCGTATGAAAAGATCAGCGTAGGCGAAGCGGCGCGTCTGATACTCGCCGCGGGCGGAATGCCGGTACTTGCGCACCCGGGGCTGCTTTCTCCCGGCGCATTTGATGCGCTACTGCCGCAACTAAAGGATATGGGTTTTTGGGGCGTTGAAGCGTACCACCCGTCACATACGGACGGGCAATGCCGCGAATATGAAAGCCTGGCCCGTGCGAGCGGCCTTTTCGTGACGGCGGGCAGCGATTTTCATGGCAGCGCCAAGCCGGGTATCGCAGTTGGGCAGGAGAAACGCGGCGGCGCGTATCTGCGCCAAAGCATGGAAGCGTTTGCCGCAATAGCAGAAACTTCGCATTAAAAACCTAAAAAAACGGCATTGCTTGTTCATTTTTTATCATGCGGGTTATTGATTGTATACCGTGAAAGTGTTACAATATGCGCATAAGAACGGTGCTGCGATGCTGCGGCGGAAAACGGG
>CAZLRM010000071.1:0-2110 GCA_964561895.1 uncultured Christensenellaceae bacterium
ATAAGCGCAGAAAAAAATCATTCTTTCCGCTTGTTTGAAAGCTCCATGCGGTTCTTTCTTATCATCTTTAAATAATCGGCGAAATAACTTTCCAGCTCTTTGAGTATATCGTCGGCGTATTCGCGCGCGCCCATCACGATTTCTTTCGCGTTGCCCTGCGCGAGCTCTTTTAATTCGCTGGCTTTCACTTCGGCCTCGCGTACAATCTCATTCTCGGATATGCGCGTCTGCAGCTCGTCCTCCGCGCTTGAAATAATGGCCGCGGCTTCGTCACGTGCCGCAGCGATAATCTGTTCCTTTTCTTCCACGATCCTTTTCGCCTCCTTGATTTCCTCAGGCAGCGACGTGGTGATGTCGGTAATAATATCATGCATGATATCGGCATCCACGGAACGTTTATTGGAAAAAACGGACTTGGGGCTGTTATCGATCTCTTCCTTAAGTTCATCGAGCAGCTCATTGATTTTCATCGGCTCACCTGCCATATAACTGAATCACATCTTCCTTTATAGCATCGGGTACAAGACCCGTGATATCACCGCCGTGATATGCCAGCTCTTTCACCATGCTGGAGCTTAAAAACGAATTGCTGATATCCGTCATTAAAAATATCGTTTCTATGTCCTTCGCGAGTTTTGCGTTCATCGCGGCCATCTGAAACTCGTACTCAAAATCTGAAATTGCGCGCAGCCCGCGGATCACAAGGTTCGCTCCCTTTTCCCGCATATAATCCACCAGCAGGCCCGAAAAGCTGTCTACCTTGACACCCGGCAAATGTTTTGTTCCCCGCCGTATGAAATCCATGCGCTGTTCTGTTGTAAAAGCGGGTTTCTTGTTCTTATTGACAAGTACCGCGACGGTAACATCATCAAACATCGCCGAAGCCCGGCAAATAATATCAAGATGCCCGGAAGTAATCGGGTCGAAACTTCCGGGGTATACGCATTTTATCAATTTATACTCCATACTCAAGGAAAATCAGCGAAATGTCGCCGTAATCCCTGCGTTTAGTAAAATTATACTCCACGGGTGTCAAAAAAGCAAACTTTCTGCGGCATTCCAGCGCAATAATCGCGCCGCGTTCCAATATTCCGCTTTCGTGAGCGATATCGAGCACCTTCTCATAGTACCCCGCATCGTACGGAGGGTCGAGCAGCAGCAAGCCGTACTTTTCAAGTGCGGGCAACAGTGAAATCGCATCGCCTTTCAGTACGCGGTAAGAATCTTTGTCTTCAATCATTTTAAGATTCTCAGCTAACGAACGCAGACACAGCGGGTCTCTTTCTATGAAATCCACATGCGCCGCCCCGCGCGAGAGCGCCTCGATACCGAGCGCGCCGCCACCCGCAAAAACGTCCAATACGCGTTTGCCCGCCACCTCAAATTGCAGTACGCCGAACATGGCTTCCTTCACCCGGTCTGTCGTGGGCCTTACGTCCCCGCCTTTGGGATATACGAGCGGCCTGCCTTTATACCGGCCTGCGATCACGCGCATCAGACTGGCCTCAAAACACGGTCTTCCGTAACTACGAAATCCATACTCACGTCATGCGGTTCTTCTTCAATGCAGTCCACAAGCTGTCTTTCGTAACATACGCCGATTTTAACGGCATTGAATTTTTCTAGAAACCGATCGTAATATCCCATACCGAAGCCTATTCTTTTCAGTTTCAGGTCGAATACCACGCCCGGAACGATAACGATGTCCGGTACAAACGGCGCGAGGCCTTTCACCAGCGCAGGCTGTGGTATGCCGAATATGCCGCTTACCATATTCGTATCCCGCGTAAACTCCGCAGCGACGATACCCTCATGCGCTACGTGCGGCAAAGCGACTTTTTTGCCCATATCGAGCAGCACGCTGATCAATTCCCCCATGTCGGGTTCGTTTCTGACCGCGCAGTACGCCATGACGCGCTGAGCCTGCTGAACGCATGGAATCGACAGCAGGTTGCGCGTGATCGCGCCGCTGCCTTCCTTCACGCTCTGCTCGCTCATCGCGCGGCGGACTTCCAGCTTTTCCTGCCGCAGCACTTCTTTCATATCATCCCTCAGCGTAGAGCCGCGGCACCCGCGGCGATATCGCGCACAATATCTCGTAGTTGATCGT
>CAZLRM010000071.1:2210-7570 GCA_964561895.1 uncultured Christensenellaceae bacterium
GCTTCGACCGTCTTGATAAAGGATATCTTCGTACGCACCGACATCGCGGGTTTGAGCTTTACCGCCTTGCTCACCTCGTCCGACGGATAGCAGCCATACATCGCAATGCCCACGCGCACCATGTCGTAGGCCATGCCGGGGCAATCCAGCGCGCCGCCGCTGTTGGCGGCGTGCAGAATTGGGCTAAAGCCGCGGCTTTTTACCTGCTCCGCAAACATTGTAAACTTGGCGTTCTGCATCTTTGTGTACGCCTTGTCGGCTTCGTCCGCGGCGGCGAAATGTGTCATGAGACCTTCGAGCTTCAAACCCGGCTCGTCTTCAATCATATCGAGCATGAGGCCGAGTTCCCCGCCGGAGCGCACGCCGATGCGGTTCATACCTGTATCGGCTTTAAGATGCAGCTTTATTACCTTCCCCGTTTCGCGGCTTACGCGCCGCGCACACTGTACACAGTCTTCCGAGGCGACTACCATGCTTAAGTCAAGCTCTGCGGCCAGCCGCCATTGCGACAAGCTAGAGGGGCCGAGCACGAGTATGGGCGACGCTATTCCCTCCTCGCGCAGCGGCACCGCCTCTTCGGGTATCGCAACCGCAATCCATTCCGCCCCCGCTTCAAGGGCGGCTTTGGCTACCATCACGCTGCCGTGCCCGTATCCATCCGCCTTGTCCACCGCGCAGAACATGGTATGCGCTGGCAAAGCGGCTTTGATGTTTGTTACGTTGCTTTTAATCGCTTCCAGATCGATAATCGCATATGTCGGCCGAATCAGCATAATGCCCTTCTTCTTACCTGCGGGCAGCGCTGCCCGCCTTTATTACTTTCCTGCCAAAGCAGGTTTATACGTTATAAACTTCTTCTTCGCTGAGCAGCTTAATTCCGCCTGCGCAAAGCACCTTTGCAGCGCCTTTAACATCCTCCACACGCAGCAATATCAGCGCATTCTTGCCGTGTGTGCGCACGAAGGAATACAGGTATTCCACGCTGAGCCCCGCTTTATCCAGCGTCTTTAAAACGCCTGCGAGCCCGCCCGGCTTATCAGGAACCTCCGCCACCAGCACGTCGGTCAGCCTTGCGGAATAGCCGTTCGACTTAATCAGCTGCAGCGTCTTTTCCGGGTCGCTCACAATGCACCGTATGATGCCGAAGTCCGTCGTGTCGGCGATGGACAGCGCGATCAGATCCACGCCCTCCTGCCCGAGCATTTCGGTAACGCTCGCAAGCCTGCCCTTGCGGTTTTCCACGAATACAGAGATCTGCTTGATCATATCCGTTCCTCCTTACAGCTTTCGGTTATCAATTACTCTTTTGGCCTTGCCTTCGCTGCGCGCAATCGTTTTGGGTTCCACCAGTGTGACTGCGACGCTGATGCCCAGCACGGATTGTATCTCACCTTTGATTCGCTTGCTTAACGCCTCCAGCTTTTTCACCTCGTCGGAGAATATCTCGCTTGAAACCTCTACCTGCACCTCGAGCGTATCGAAGTTGTCCACGCGATCCACGAGTATCTGGTAATGCGGAGAAACCTCGGCGATCTGCACAAGCACGCTCTCGATCTGCGACGGGAAAACATTCACGCCGCGGATGATCAGCATGTCGTCGCTTCTGCCCATTACTTTTTCCATACGCGCCATTGTACGCCCGCAGCCGCACTTTTCGATATGCAGCGACGTGATATCCCGCGTGCGGTAACGGATGAGCGGAATGCCGTACTTTTCGATCGTTGTGATCACCAGCTCGCCTTTTTGGCCGTATGGAACCGGCTCCAGCGTATCCGGGTCAATGATCTCCGCGAGGAAGAAATCTTCCGCGATATGCAGCCCCTGCTTATATTCGCAGTCCGCCGCCACGCCCGGCCCCATGATCTCCGATAAGCCGTATATATCGATCGCGAGTAAGCCGAGGCGCTGCTCGATCTCGGTGCGCATAGCTTCCGTCCAAGGCTCCGCGCCGAATAATCCGCCCTGCAATTTTAATGAGCTGAGCGGCACGCCCATCTCCTCGATGTTTTCCGCAATGTTCAGCGCGTAGGAGGGCGTGCACGCGAGTATTGTCGTGCCAAAGTCCTGCATAAGCATGATCTGCTTTTTTGTGTTGCCGCCCGACATAGGTACCGTCGCAGCGCCGAGACGCTCCGAGCCGTAGTGTGCGCCGAGGCCGCCCGTGAAAAGGCCGTAGCCGTATGCTACCTGAATGATAGAATCCTTTGTGCCTCCCGCAAAGGTCAGCGCACGCGCCATGAGGTCGGCCCAGTTGTCGATGTCGCGCTGTGTATAGCCCACTACGGTCGGTTTGCCCGTGGTGCCGGACGAAGCATGAATGCGCACGATATCGTGCATATCCGCGCAGAACATCCCGAACGGGTAGTTATCGCGCAAATCCTGCTTCAATGTGAACGGCAGCCTCTTTAAATCATCCAGCGATTGTATATCATCCGGTTTGATGCCTTTTTCGTCAAACGCATTCTTATAGAATGGCACGCGTTCGTAAACGCGTTTCACGGTCTCCTTGAGCTTTTTTAACTGTAATTCAAGAAGCTGCTGTCTGTCCATGCATTCTACAGCCTGATTCCAGTAATTCATATAATCCTCCAATATTTTATTGCTGATACCCTTTTTCAAACGCCTCAAGGTTCATGTCCAAAAACTTTGGAGGAACGGCGTCCCTGATCGCGCTTAAAAAGGCTTGTTTATCCATATCCATATGCTTTGCCATCACGCCAAGCAGCACGATATTAACGACTTTCGCGCTGCCAGCCGCAGTTGCAAGCCCCAGCGCGTCGACGAACACCGCGCCGGGCACAGCCGCACGTATGCGCTGTTCGATATCCGCAGGATACGCCTCCGCGCCGGTAATCACCGGCATGGGTGCGATCTCCTGCGAGCCTATAAACATACGGCCGTTGTATTTCAAACGGCCCATCCACCTCAACGCTTCTAATTTTTCGAACGCCAATATCACATCCGCGCTGCCGTTGTCAATTACGGGCGCGAAAACCTTGTCCCCGTACCGCACATGCGTCACGACGCTGCCGCCGCGCTGCGCCATGCCGTGCACCTCGGAAAGCTTCACGTCATACCCCAGCAACCCTGCCATTTTACCAAGCACCCGGCTCGCAAGCAGCGTGCCCTGCCCGCCCACGCCTACAATCAATATATCCATCATATCAGTTTCCTGCCTGTTGAGTGATTGCGCCAAAAGCGCATATCTTCTCGCACAACCCGCACGCTGTGCAAAGCGAAGCGTCGATGCGCATACCGTTTTCTGCCTTGATAATTGCAGGGCAGCCCAGCTTTAAGCACACGCCGCATCTCCTGCATTTGTCCGTAATGACACAGACGGACTCTGCGGCCTTCTTGTTCAGCAGCGCGCATGGGCGCCTCGCGATGATCACGCTGAGTTCTTCTCTGGCCGTCTCTTCCTTCAGCGCCTGCTCTATCGCCTTCCCATCGAAAGGATCGACGATGCGGATATTCTTAATGCCGATTGAAGCCAATAGTGCGGGAATATCCACCGCGCATGCTATGTCTCCCTTGATATTTTTTCCTGTGCCGGGGTGCTCCTGATGGCCTGTCATACCGGTCGTGGAGTTGTCGAGTATGATCACTGTCGAAGTCGCGCCGTTATAAACCATATCCACGATACCCGTAATACCCGAATGGAAGAACGTCGAGTCGCCGATCACCGATACGAGCTTGCGCGCGAAGGCTTTGCCGCGCGCCTTCTCCAGCCCCATCGCGACCCCAATGCTCGCGCCCATACAGACGCACGTATCGATGCCCGAAAGCGGCGGCAGCGCGCCCAGCGTATAACAGCCGATGTCGCCCGTCGCCGTAAGCCCGAGCTTCTTGATCGTATAGAATACCGCGCGGTGCGGGCAGCCGGGGCACATCACCGGCGGTCTTTGCGGCATCGCGCCTGTGTCGATGGTTTTTGTCTTTTCCCCGCCGATACGCTCCCTGATAAGGTTCACGCTGTATTCGCCCTGAACAGTGAAGATATCCTTCCCGATAACGGCGATACCCATTGCCCTGATCTGGTTCTCCAAGAAAGGCTCAAGCTCTTCGATCACATACAGCTTGTTAACGCCCGCGGCAAACTCGCGGATGCGCTTTTCCGGCAGCGGGTATACCATGCCCAATTTTAACGTGCTGGCCTCGGGAAGCGCATCGCGTACATACTGATACGCGATGCCGCTTGTGATCACGCCGATTTTTTGATCGCGGTATTCGATGCGGTTGACATTCAGCGTATCCGCATATTCCTTGATATCCTTCATGCGCTGCTCGACAGCGAGATGGCGTTTTTTCGCCATGCCCGGCATCATCACATATTTGCCTATATTCTTTTCGTACGCTTTGAGCGGAACCTCGTTCCGCTCACCCGTCTCCGCGTATCCCTGTGAGTGCGAAAGCCGCGTGGTGGTGCGAACCAGCACTGGCGTATCAAACTTCTCAGAAAGCCCAAACGCGAGCACCGCGAATTCCCTTGCTTCCGCGCTGTCGGAAGGCTCCAGCATAGGCACATGCGCGCTGCGCGCGTAAAAACGCGAATCCTGCTCGTTCTGGCTGGAATGCATCCCCGGGTCGTCCGCGACGATGAGCACCAAGCCGCCGTTGATTCCCGTATACGACGCGGTGAACAGCGGGTCTGCCGCGACGTTTAATCCTACGTGCTTCATACAGCACATCGCCCTCGCACCGCCGATGGATGCACCGAGGGCAACCTCCAAAGCGACTTTCTCGTTGGGCGACCATTCGGCGTATACGCCTTCATACTCCGCTATGTTCTCTGTGATCTCCGTACTGGGTGTACCGGGATATGCCGTGGCGACCGTTACGCCCGCCTCATAGGCCCCTTGCGCGAACGCTTCGTTGCCCGACATCAGTTTCTTCATGCGCATCTCCAAACTTTAATATCTTACGACGATATCATATCCCGCCTTTCGGCGGCGTCTTTTCATACTGAACGGGCGTCTGCCCGTAATTCATATATACCGATGATTATAGCGTAACGATGTGCAAAAATAAAGCCTTAATATTACATCATACAATCATTTCAGCCTAGAAACATACAGGGCCGCCTTCGGCAGCCCTGTCAGCGTTATTCTTAATTACTTTGCGAGCACTTTCTTCAGCTTTGCGAAGCGCGGCATTCCTTCCTCGAAGGGTAGGTTTGTATCGCCCTGAATGAGCGGCAGCGCGTAGTCGATGTACGCCTGCGTAAGCCCGAAGCCGTCCGGCGTGATCCACTCGTCGGGTATCTTCTTCTCTTTATTGGCGACCTCTGTCAGATTGATGAGCTTCATTTCGCACTCGTATGCCTTGCCCGGCTTGCGCTCGAAAGCGACCATGAGGTCGGT
>CAZLRM010000072.1:0-7533 GCA_964561895.1 uncultured Christensenellaceae bacterium
CAATAAACCATTACAGTCTGAGGCGCAATTTTCAACAGTACAACATGCGATGGCACCGGAAGCCGCATATCGTATATTGGAAAGGGGAAGTTGCCGAAGGCGGCGGCCTGACCGGAAGGCCCCGCCTGGGTGTACGGTTAACAGCCGTGCAACTGTCGCCCAAGCGGGCGGAGCGCTGCTGTAATACAGAGTTCATATTGCGTATGCAATATAGGTGGTAGCGCGTGGAATGGTTTGCGTGCTATTTTTATTATCAGGGCTTATCAGCTTTGACCAATACGGATTAATCATTTCGGAGGAAGTTTTATATGGCAAGATGGAAAGTGGGCATTGTAGGGGCAACAGGCATGGTCGGGCAGCGGTTTGTCACGCTGCTGGCGAATCACCCGTGGTTCGAGATTACGCACCTCAGCGCGAGCGCGAACTCCGCCGGGAAAACTTATGCGCGGGCCGTGGAAGGCCGCTGGGCGATGGCAGCCCCGATTCCCGAAAGCGTTGCGGGCATGGCGGTTTATGACGCGAACGATATCGCTGCCGCAAAGGCCAACGCGGATTTCGTGTTCTGCGCAGTCAGCCTCGATAAAGCGCAGACGAAATTGCTGGAAGAAGCTTATGCGAGGGCGGAACTGCCCGTGGTATCCAACAACAGCGCGCACCGTATGACAGGCGACGTGCCGATGCTGATGCCCGAAGTCAACCCGGAACATGCGGGCATCATTGCCGCGCAGCGCAAACGCCTTGGCACCAGCCGCGGCTTCATCGCGGTAAAGCCCAACTGCTCGATACAGACCTACGTGCCCGCGCTTCATCCTTTGATGGATTTTGGCGTTGAGCAGGTTGTCGCCACTACCTATCAGGCGATATCGGGCGCGGGCAAAACGTTCGAGCGCTGGCCCGAGATGATTGACAACGTGATCCCCTATATCGGAGGCGAGGAGCAAAAGAGCGAGCAGGAACCGCTTAAAATCTGGGGGAAGATAGAGGGCGAACAGATCAAGCTTGCCGAAAAGCCCTTGATCACAAGCCAGTGCATCCGCGTACCCGTCAGCGACGGGCATTTGGCTGCAACATTCGTGAAGTTTAAGAATAAACCTTCTAAAGAGGAGATATTGAAACGGTGGAAGGAGTTTTCGGGCGAGCCGCAGAAGCTGAATCTGCCCAGCGCGCCGCACCCCTTCCTGCAATACTTCGAGGAGGACTCACGGCCGCAGACAAAACTGGACCGCGGCAATGGGGGCGGCATGGCCGTATCCATCGGCCGCCTGCGCGAAGATCCGATATTCGATTATAAGTTTGTCTGCCTCAGCCACAATACGCTGCGCGGCGCAGCGGGCGGCGGCGTGCTCGCCGCGGAGCTGTTGGCGGCAAAGGGCTATTTCGACCGGTGACAAACCCGTCGCCACAAACGGAAAGGAGCCATGATATGAGCATTTTCAAAGGAGCCGGAACCGCACTTGCCACGCCTTTTACCGACACGGGCATCAACTTCGCGGCATATGAAGCGCTGGTCGAGTACCAGATAGAAGGCGGCATCGACGCGCTGATCGTCAACGGCACCACGGGCGAAGCTTCGACGATGACGCACGGAGAAAAGAAAAGCGCAATCGAATTCGTGGTGAAACAGTCGGCAGGGCGTGTACCCGTCATCGCGGGGACAGGCAGCAACAACACCGCAGCGTCCATTGAAGCCTCGATGGAGGCAGCCGACCTAGGCGCAGACGCGCTGCTCGTCGTAACGCCCTACTACAATAAATGCACCGACGCGGGGCTGATCAGGCATTATTATGCCATCGCGGACGCCACGAAGCTGCCCGTCATCGTATACAGCGTACCGTCGAGAACGGGCATGAATGTGACCCCTTCCGTAATGAAGGAGCTTGCGGCGCATGAAAATATCGTGGGCGTCAAGGAAGCGAGCGCCAACATCACGCAGATGGCTGAAATCGCGCAGCTCTGCCCCGGCTTCGATATTTACTCCGGCAACGACGACCATGTGCTGCCGGTGCTCTCTCTCGGCGGCATCGGCGTGATCTCCGTCACCGCCAACGTGATGCCTAAGATGGCGCACGATATGGTGGAGCGCTTTTTAGCGCATGATATCGACGCCGCGCTTAAGCTGCAGCTTAAGCTCAACGCACTCTCTGCTGCGCTGTTTTCGGAAGTCAACCCGATCCCCGTCAAGAAGGCTCTCAATATGATCGGTATCGACGCGGGTTTGCCGCGTATGCCGCTGACTGAAATGAGCGAAGGCAAGGCGGCGGTGCTCAAAAAAGAACTCATCGCGTTGGGGTTTGATATCGCCTGACGCTTTTACCAAATGATAAAGGGGTATTTATGATCAACATCATCATCTGCGGCGCAAACGGGAAGATGGGACAAACGCTTGCCGAAGCTATTTCCAAAACAGAGGGTATGCGCGTCACGGCGGGCGTCGATAAATTCCCGGATATACGGCAGAACCCGTTTCCCGTATACGCAGATATCGAAAGCTGCTTTGACACCGCCGATATCATCATCGACTTTTCTCGTCCGGAGGCGCTGGGCAGCAACATCCGCTACGCCTTAGAGCACGGCACAGCGCTCATCATCGCGACGACGGGTTTCTGCGCCGAAGAAAAGCAGATGATTGCCAGCGCTGCCGAGACGATACCCGTGTTCTTCTCCGCCAACATGTCGCTCGGTGTAAGCCTTTTAGCGGAGCTTTCGCGCAGGGCAGCGGAGTGCCTCGGGGAGGCGTTCGATATCGAAATCGTGGAGAAACATCATAACCAGAAAATAGACGCGCCAAGCGGCACCGCGCTCTCGCTCGCCGAAGCGATCAACGGGGCGTTTGCCGAACCTAAGGAGCTGCTTTGCGGCAGGTGCTCCAAGAGCGAAAAACGCAAACGCGAGATCGGCATCCACGCGGTGCGCGGCGGAACGCTTCGGGGCGAGCACAGCGTACTGTTCCTCGGCCCCGACGAGGTGCTGGAGCTGAAGCACAGCGCGCAGTCCCGGCAGATATTCGCATTCGGCGCGCTGCGTGCAGCGCAGTTCATTTACGGCAAGCCCGCCGGGCTTTACGCGATGAACGATATGATATCACAGACCGCTATCACGAACATCTACAAGGACGACGGGCAGGCAATGATTACGCTGTCCGGCATGCCTGCCGCACCCAGCTCGATCGCGGGCGTATTCGAGGACGTGGCAGCGGGCGGTATCAAGGTGGACATTATCAGCCAGACCGCGCCGCAGGACAATTGCGTCAGCCTCTCGTTTTCCATGCCGCGCGGCGATCTGGAAAGCTGCAAGAATATACTGAAGAAGTATGAGGCTGAAGGCGCGCGCATCGTCGCCCACGCTTCGCTCTCGAAGTTGACGGTAGAAGGCGCGGGCATGCAGCGCCAGTACGGCGTCGCCTCCCGGCTGTTTGGCGCGCTTGCGGCAAAGGATATCAGCATCGACATCATCACGACGTCCGAAACCAAAATCAGCTTCTGTGTGGACGCTGCAAGGGCCTTGGAAGCGGTGAATGCCGTTACGGAGGCGTTCAGCCTGTAGAATAGGCAATGCACATAAAAACCGCTGGCAAATGAATTTTTCAGCGGCCTGAAGGAATGGCGAAAGCCGTTCCTTTTTATATATTGATGCAGATAATGCACGTCAGTATGAATAGTATTTGAACGGTTCGCTCAGGCGCGCGTCCCCTGCGAATCTCTGCCCTTCCTCTGTATCGCATCCGTCATATCCCCGAACTCCCGCGCGAATTCCGTTTTCAGCCGCTCTATTGCGATCATGCGGCCATGCCCGGGGCAGAGCTTCTTCGCACTGCTGGATATGATGCTGAGCCATGCGGCGGGAATATCGTCCGGCACATCGGCAAATACGGGGAACAGGCTCTTTTTGCCCACACCATAAACAGTATCGCCGATAAAATAGTATTCGCCGATGATGAGCCCGGTGGAACCGGGCGAATGCGCACCAAGATACACATACGAGGCGTCAAAGCCGTATTCATCGAGTCGGCCTGTTTCCCCCGCTTCTACAATATCGCGTGTGACTGGCGCGTAATGCTCCCGGTAATTTGGCTGCAGGCGGTGCGCGGCGCGGCTTAAAAAGCGCGTCAGCGGCCTTGTGCCTTCGGGTACGGGCGAGCACCCCTCGCGGATGCAGCGGGCTTCCCTCTCCCCTGCCATCACCTTCGCGCCCGTGGCAACGCGCAGCGTTTCCGCGCTGCCCGCATGGTCGTAATGCGTATGCGTGAGGAATATCAGCGGAACCGTTACGCCGAGTTTGCGGATGCGCCGAAGTATGCCGCCCCCTTCGTGCCTCTTCCCCGCATCCACGAGTATGCCCCGGCCGTTCTCATAGACCAGCCACGCGGTTCCCCCCGCACGTACCACTTCCATTGTATCCCCTCCGACAAATCACCAATATTTACCCATAGTCCTATATCGTACCTGTTATCATCAATATACATTTGACAGTCAATAAAAACAAGCTTATCCTACATAGGCCGAATTAAACAAACAGCGGAGGTGCATGATGGTGCAGTTTCTGGAAGCGCTGATGGTGATCTGCTTTGGCATATCGTGGCCGGTATCGATCGTTAAATCCATACGTTCCAAAACAACGAAGGGCAAGAGCCTTGTTTTTATCATGTTTGTGCTCTGCGGATACGCGTTTGGTATTGCGGGCAAGCTCGTATCCGGCACGATTACCTACGTGTTCATATTCTACGTGCTCAACTTCATCATGGTTGCGTTCGACATTGGCCTGTACTTTCGTAACGCGAGGCTGGACAAACTGCGCGAAAGCGGCGTTCGGGATTGATTAACATCACGCAAACGTTATACTAACTGAAGGCGAATCATCTTTTCGCGGCTGCGATGAGAACCTTCGTCACTGCGTTCCCCAGGGTCACATTAGCATCGCGTATTTTTGTGATTACTATATGCGTAATCATTTGGTATAATGTGGTCACATTGATGATTAAAGAAGTTTTATGGACAAGCCAAAACATTTGGTTGTTGCTAGAGACACGCGACATTTAATTATAAGTAAAAAGCAGCGGCTTATGCATTGATGCATTCGCCGCTGTTTATTTCTTTTATCCAACCAAATTACTTGATACCGATGTCCGTGCGGTACTGCGCGCCTTCAAAGCGGATCTTCTTTACTTCGCCATATGCCCTTTCACGTGCCTGCGTGATATCCGCGCCCAGTGCAGTCACGCCCAGCACGCGCCCTCCGGCGGTCACGTATCCCCCGTTCTGCTTCGCCGTTCCGGCGTGGAACACCACCGCGCCTTCCACTTCTTCCAGCCCGGTGATCGGAAGCCCCTTGGGGTATGCGCCCGGATACCCGCCCGAGGCCAGTACGACGCAAACCGCGCTGCGCTCGTCCCATTCCAGCGTGATTTTGTCCAGCTTTCCGTCGATCACCGCGTCCATTACGGTCAGCAGGTCGTTCTTCATGCGGGGCAGCACTACCTGCGCCTCCGGGTCTCCGAAGCGCGCGTTGTACTCCAGCAGCTTTGGGGCATCCTTCGTGAGCATCAGGCCGAAGTATATCACGCCCCTGTAGTCGATACCCTCCTGTTGCAGCGCGTCCACCGTGCGGCGGATGATCGTCTCCTCCACCTCCGCGCGCACCGAATCCGTATATTTGGGGCTGGGTGAGAACGTGCCCATGCCGCCCGTATTCGGTCCCTGATCGTTATCGAAAGCACGCTTATGATCCTGCGCGCTCGCCATGGGCAGTATTGTTTTGCCGTCGCAGAACGCAAGTACCGAAACTTCCGGCCCTTGTATAAACTCCTCGACGACTACGCTTGCGCCCGCCTCGCCGAACACCTTTTTGACCATGATGTCATACAGCGCGGCCTCAGCCTCCTCCGCCGTAGCGCAGATGATGACGCCCTTGCCGAGAGCCAGACCGTCCGCTTTGACGACTACGGGCAGCGCGCAGCGCCGCGCATATTCGCAGGCTACGGCGTAATCGCCGAAAACCTCGCAGCGCGCCGTGGGGATGCCGTACTTCTTCATCAAATGCTTGGCATATACCTTGCTGCCCTCAATGCGCGCGCCGCCCGCAGTCGGCCCGAACGCACGGATACCTTCCTTTTGCAGCGCGTCCACCATCCCCAGGTACAACGGGTCGTCCGGCGCGACTATCACGAGATCAAAACGCTGCTTTTTCGCGTAATCCACCATACCGCGGATATCCGTCGCCTTGAGGGGCACGCATACCGCCATGTCTGATATGCCGCCGTTACCCGGCGCGCAGTGGATTTCCGTAACGCGCGGGCTTTGCTTCAATTTCCAAATGATCGTATGCTCGCGGCCGCCGCCGCCTACCACCAGTATCTTCATGCGAACACCCCTCAATGCTTGAAATGGCGCATACCGGTGTATACCATCGCGATGCCGAGTTCGTCGCACGCTTTAACGGAATCCTCGTCATGAATGCTGCCGCCCGGCTGCATGATCGCCGAAATGCCGTACTTTGCCGCGAGGCGCACGGTATCGTCGAATGGAAAGTACGCGTCTGAAGCGAGCGCCGCGCCCTTTACCTTTTCACCCGAGCGGCTCAGCGCGTTCTCCGCGGCCCAGATGCGAGACACCTGCCCCGGCCCAAGGCCCAGCGACTGGTTATCCTTTGCCACCGCGATGGCGTTACTTTTTAAATGCTTCACGAGCTTCCACGCGAACAGCATATCTTTAATCTGCTGCTCCGTAGGTTTTACCTTTGTCACCACCCTGATCTCTCCATCCAGCAGCTTTGTATCCGGTTGCTGCACGATGAGCCCGCCTAAAGGTTTCTTTAAATCCAAAACCGAATCTTTGATCTTTGAGGATATGCCCGGCAGACGCATAATGCGCAGGTTCTTCTTGGTTTTGAGCACTTCCAGCGCGTCTTCGGTAAAGCCGGGTGCGATCACGATCTCGAGGAAGGTCTTGACCATCTCCTCGGCTGTCGCTTTATCCACCTGCGCGTTGACCGCAACGATACCGCCGTACACCGATACCGGGTCGGCGTTGTAAGCCTTCAAGTAGGCGTCAAGCACGGTATCCGCGCTGCCCACGCCGCACGGGTTGGCATGCTTGGACGCAACCACGGTGATCTCGCTGAATTCGCGCAGGCAATCGAGCGCGCCGTTGGTGTCGTTTATGTTGTTGAACGAAAGCTCCTTGCCCCAGAGCTGCTCCGCCGCTGCGAGCGTCCCTTCCGTGCCGAGAGGCTCCTTGTAGAAAGCGGCGGTCTGGTGCGGGTTCTCACCGTAGCGCATATCCTGCAGCTTCTCGTATGTCAGCGTGAGTTTTTCGGGGTATCCGCCCCCATTCTGCTGCCGCAGATAGCCCGATATCAGCGCATCATAAGCCGCCGTATGCTCAAATACCTTCACGCACAGATCAAACTTGGTCTGCTTCGTGATCCCACTGTTTTTAAGTTCGTCCAGCACGCGCGCGTAGTCCGACGGATCCACAATGGAGGCGACATCCTGCCAGTTCTTTGCCGCGGCGCGCAGCATCGTCGGGCCGCCGATGT
>CAZLRM010000073.1:0-3399 GCA_964561895.1 uncultured Christensenellaceae bacterium
TATCGCTTAATATCGCAGCGTTTTCGCGGAAAAGCTCCGCGATGCGTATCTCCGCATCGTGCAGCTGTTGTTTTTTCTCCTCAATCAGCGCGGCGTTTCTATTGTAATCGTCCTCCATGAGCGCGAATTCTTCACGCTCGGTTGCGCTTGATTGCTGCATCGCGTTCTGCTGCGCCGCAACCTGATCCAGCTGTATGCGCGCTTCCTCAATGCCGCGCTGTGCAGTCTGCTTCTCGGTTTGCAGCGATTCCAGCAAAGACGCGGCATCCTCTGCCGCAGCGAACAGCGACTGCTGCTTCTGTCTGCCCGCAGCCAGCGCGATTTCATTTTGCTGCAGCGCTTTTCGCGCCTCCTCAATTTTTTCGCTGACTTGCTCGCGCTGTGTTTCTTTTTGCTTCAGTGCTTCTTCCAGCGAAGCGATCCTTTTCTGCAGTTCCGCCGCATGCGATTTAAGTTCCTCCTCGCGGCGTTCACGCGAAACGAGCCCAGAGGCCTCGCGGCGCAGGCTGCCGCCTGTGATCGCGCCGCCCGGATTGAACACGTCGCCTTCCAGCGTAACGATGCGGAAGGATGCTCCTGTCTTACGCGCAATGCGGATCGCAGTATCGTTGTCCTCCACAATCACCGTGCGCCCAAGCAAAAAGTCGATCGCAGGCTGCGCATCCGCTTCGCACGAGACGAGTTCGCTCGCGACGCCGTACACGCCCGTCTCCTTGGTTTCCGTCTTCTCCTGCGCCGACAGCAGCCTTATTCTCAATGCTTTAACCGGCAGGAACGTCACGCGGCCCATGCGGTTCTCGCGCAGGTGCGCGATCAGCGCCTTGGCGTCGTACTCGTCCCCAACGATCACGTTCTGCAATGCCGCACCGAGGCAGGCCTCTACAGCGGTTTCATACTGTGCGGGGACCCGTATGCAATCCGCGACAACGCCCGTGATGCGCTTTGATAAGTCCGTGTTATTCTTTGCGGACAGCATGAGCTTTCTCACGCTGTCCATATATCCTTCAAAGCTGTTTCTCATTTCGGACAGCAGCTTTGCGGACGCAGCGTTCGCAGCAAGCTCCCGTTTTGCTTCATCCAGCGCTTTATTGTCATTCATTGCTTCAGTATCAAGCCGCTTTAGTTCAAATACCTTTTCGTTAAAGGTGTTATGCAGTTTTGCGGAATCGTTGTTCAGCGCAGAAATCCCGGCATCTGCGGAAAGCAGCGCCTGCCGGGCGTTTCGCTGTTCCTGCTGCGCAGTTTCGATCCTCAGCGTGATCTCTTCGATACGCTGCGACATATTGCGTTGCTTTTCTTCCAGCGCGAATATCTGATTTTTGATCTCGCCGAGCTGCTCAATCGACTTAAGCTTAGCGCTTTGCACCGCTTCGATATGCTTAATCTTGTCCTGAAACGTGCTTGTCAATTCTGCCAGTTCCGCACCCAGTTTATCCGCTTCGCTGCGGCGTGCGGAAAGCTCCTGCTCTGCTTTTTCAGCTTTGCGGATGCTTGCGGCGCGGCTGTTTTGATTGGCTTTCTTTCGTTCTTCCGCGTCTGCGATTTCCTGCGTAATGCGCTGTGTATCCTTCTCATTGTTGGCAATGCGTTCACCGCAAAGCCGTATCTCCCCTTCGGTGCGTTCGATCTCCGCCATGCTGCCGCTTAAGTTTTCGGATATGGCGTCTCCCGCGCGTTCCAATTCGCGCGCACTGCTCTGTTCGCCTGCCTGCCGCTGGCTTAGCTTTTCGATTTCGCCTTCTATTTGCGAGCGTTCCTCGAGCAACTCCTGCCTGGCCTGCGAAAGCTTTTCTATCCGGTCCTTTGTGCGGTCATAGTTATGCAGGAAAAGGTTGATATCGAGGTGTTTTAACCGCGATGCAACCTCAAGGTAAGCCGCCGCGTCCTCCGCTTGAATTTTAAGCGGCTCGACGCGCATCGCCTGCTCCGCGAGTATGTCTTCCACGCGCACAAGGTTAAAGCGTGTGCGCTCCAGTTTCCTCTCAGCTTCTTCCTTACGCACGCGGAACTTCATAATACCCGATGCTTCCTCGAACACACGCCGCCTGTCAGACGATTTTTCGCTGAGTATATCGTCTATCCTGCCCTGACCGATGATTGAATACCCTTCCTTGCCGACGCCTGTATCCCTGAACAGGTTCAAAATATCTTTCAATCGGCATTTAGCCCCGTTGATATAATATTCGCTTTCACCGCTGCGATATAGCTTTCGCGTGACCTGCACTTCTGAAAACTCCGCGCCTACGCGCCCGTCGGCATTATCAAAGGTAAGCGATACCTCGCAAAAAGAGCGCGGTTTTCGCGACTGTGTTCCCGCAAATATTACATCCGGCATTACGCTGCCGCGCAGCGCCTTGGCGCTTTGCTCGCCAAGCACCCAGCGTACCGCGTCTGAAACGTTGCTTTTACCGCTTCCGTTGGGTCCTACCACGCCTGTAATGAGTCCGCTTAATTCGATTTCTGTCTTTTCCGGAAAGGATTTAAATCCGGACATTTCGATATGCTTTAAAAACAATTCGAAAGCTCTCTTTCAATTATTCAACCTTATATCCAAAAAAAAAGCGGCATCGGCTGCCGAATGCTGCGCAAATCTAGCGAATTTCTACCAGCAGTTTGATCGAGGTTCTTGATACCCCGTCAATATCCACGTTGGTGAAAGCCGGGACGACGATGAGATCAATGCCACGCGGCGCTAAAAAACCGCGCGTAATCGCGATCGCCTTAATGGCCTGATTTACCGCTCCCGCGCCCACCGCCAACACTTCCGCCTTCTGGCATTCATTGATCATCGCAGCGATTGCGCCAGCCACCGACTTGGGCTGGGACTTGGTCGAAACTCTTAGCGGTTCCATGGCGTCCCCCCTGATATACAATAATTTATTATATCAGACATTGCTGCAGAAAACTACATATTTTTTTACGCTGTTCCCCATTAAAGCCATATGCGGTTTCGGTCAATGCTTTGCATACACTAATCGGTTTGTATACCGTCATACCACAACTTCAATTCCGTACCTTGGGGCAGGCTTAAGCTTCATCTGTACGGTTATTATCACCGACCGCCGCGTCGATCATCCCTGATATTTTGTCCTTGCCCACCACGCCCACACTGCGGCTGGAAACCGTGCCGTCCTTGAACAATATCAGCGTCGGTATGCTCATCACACTGAAACGCTGCGCCAGTTCCGGCTGCTCGTCAATATTGACCTTTCCCACCTTTGCTTTGTCGCTGTACTGTCCTGCCACCTCGTCAATTACAGGCGAAAGCATCCGGCAGGGTGCGCACCATTCCGCCCAGAAATCGACCAGCACCGGCTGTATGCTGTTAAGTACCTTCTCGTCGAAGTTCACATTGGTAATTTCCATTGTTTTTTCCGACATAACGCTCTCCTTAAAT
This sequence comes from uncultured Christensenellaceae bacterium, assembly GCA_964561895.1. Classification (GTDB taxonomy): domain Bacteria; phylum Bacillota; class Clostridia; order Christensenellales; family SZUA-584; genus JAEWCC01. The sequence continues at coordinate 3,398 of CAZLRM010000073.1, forward strand.
CA
>CAZLRM010000073.1:3499-7517 GCA_964561895.1 uncultured Christensenellaceae bacterium
ACCCGTTTTAGTCCTGCTTCGATACCTTCAGCCCCAGCTCTTTAAGCTGCTTTTCCGCAACTCTGGAGGGGGCCTGCGTCATCAGGCACGAGGCGTTCTGTACCTTCGGGAAAGCGATTACATCGCGTATCGAGGTGCACTTTAAAAGCAGCATCGCCAGCCGGTCAAGCCCGAACGCGAGGCCGCCGTGCGGCGGCGCGCCATATTTTAGCGCTTCCAGCAGGGCCCCGAAATTATCCCACGCTTCCTCTTTCGCATACCCGAGCGCGCCCAGCATCTTTTCCTCCAGCTCCGTGCTGTGAATACGGATAGAGCCGCCGCCGATCTCATTACCGTTCAAAACGATATCATACGCTTTGGCGTAGCAATGCTCCTGATCGTTTTCGAGCTTGTCCACGTCCTCGTCGCGCGGCGACGTGAACGGATGGTGCTTCGCGAACCAGCGTTTTTCCTCCTCGTCGTACTCGAACAGCGGAAAATCGACCACCCAGAGCAGGTCGAATTTGCTGTCGTCGATAAGTTCCAGCTTTTCCGCTAGCTTTAAACGCAGGTTACCCAAAGAATCAAACACGACCTTGTCCTTATCGCCCACGAAGAATATCAGGTCTCCCGTCTGTGCGTCCACGCGCTTAAGCAGAATATTAAGTTCCTCTTCCGTAAAGAACTTGGTAATGGGCGACTGCATACCGTCTTCCTTCATCGATATCCACGCCATACCCTTCGCGCCGTATATCTTCACGAAATCCACGAGCGCGTCAATCTCGCGCCTCGCAAACTTGTCCACGCAGCCTTTTGCGTTAATCGCGCGAACACTGCCTCCGTTCTTAACAACGGAGGAGAACACCTGAAAACCGGATTTTCCCACGATATCGCTCACATCCACGAGCTCCAGCCCGAAGCGTGTATCGGGTTTGTCGGACCCATATCGGCTCATTGCTTCGTCATATTTGAGGCGTTTAAGCGGCAGTTCCACATCGACATCCAGCACTTTCTTGAATACCCGCGCGATCAGCCCCTCGTTCATCGCAATGATGTCGTCTACGTCGATAAAAGACATCTCGATGTCGATCTGCGTAAACTCGGGCTGGCGATCAGCGCGCAGGTCCTCGTCTCTGAAGCACTTGACGATTTGAAAATACCGGTCGAAGCCCGATATCATGAGTATCTGCTTTAATTGCTGCGGCGACTGCGGCAGCGCGTAGAAACTGCCCGGATGAATGCGCGACGGCACGAGATAATCGCGCGCGCCTTCAGGCGAACTCCTGGTCAGCACGGGCGTTTCAATATCGATGAAGCCGTTTCCCACAAGGTACTCCCTCGCAGCAGCCGCAATACGGCTGCGCACCATCAGATTGCGCTGCATCACGGGGCGACGTAAGTCGAGGAAGCGGTATTTTAGTCGCAGTTCCTCGCGCACCGCAGTGTCGTCGTCAATTTCGAACGGAGGCGTCTGCGAGCGGCTCAGGAGCTTCATTTCCTTCACGCGCACTTCTATAAGGCCGGTCTGCAGCTTTTCGTTGACTGTCTCCGGGTCCCTCCGTACAATCTGCCCGCGCACTGCGATCACATATTCGCTGCGCAGCCCCTCGGCTTTTTTAAAATCCCCGCCCGTCAGCGACTCGTTGAACACCACCTGCATAATGCCTGTGCGGTCACGCAGATCCACAAATATCAGCGCACCCAGATCGCGGCGCGTCTGCACCCAACCCATCAGCGTCACTTCACGGCCTACGTCTTCAGTGGTAAACCGGGTACAATAATCCGTCCTCTTCCACCCCTGCAAAAATTCGCTCATACCAAACCTGCCTTTATATAATGTTCTAATTCAGCAAACGGAATTGTTTTCTCTTCGCTGGCGCTCATGTTGCGTACCACCGCTGTTCCGTTCTTCATCTCATCCTCACCGATAATCACCACATATACCGCACCTAATTTGACCGCGTATTTAAGCTGTGCTTTTAGGCTTCTCCCTAAATTATCCGTCTCTGTGCGTATACCGGCCCCGCGCAATTCCGCTGCGACCACCATGCCTTTAACCGAAGCCTCCTCACCCAATGTGCAAATATACGTATCGCATAAACGTTGCTGCGGCAGCGTAACCCCCAGCGATTCCAGCACAAGCAGCAAACGCTCTATCCCCATGCCAAAACCGATACCCGGCATGGATGGGCCGCCAAGCTGCTCCACGAGTCCGTCGTAGCGGCCTCCGCCGCACACCGTACCCTGCGCGCCGATATCCGTAGATATAATCTCGAAAACCGTCTTCGTGTAGTAATCCAGCCCGCGCACGATATGCGGGTTAATGGAAAACGCGATGTCCAGCGCGGCGAGCCGCGATTTGAGTCCCTCAAAGTGCGCACGGCATTCGTCGCAGAGGCAATCCAGTATCACGGGCGCATCCTTGACAATTTGGCTGCACATGTCCTCCTTGCAGTCCAGTACACGCAGCGGATTTAATTCCGTGCGTTCTATGCAGTTCGCGCAAAACCCCTCGCGTGATTTGATAAAGCCGCGAAGTGCCGCGTTATATGCAGGCCGGCATTTTGGGCAGCCTATGCTGTTGATATTGAGCGCCAGCCCTTTTATGCCTAGTTCCCTGAGCAGCGTCAGCGCAACTACGATGACTTCTGCATCGATCGACGGACTGGGCGCGCCGAACACTTCGATACCGAACTGATGATGCTCACGAAGGCGTCCCGCCTGCGGTTTCTCGTAACGAAACACCGGCGCTGAAAGATAATACATCTTTGTGGGCTGCGCTTCGGCATACAGGTTGTGCTCCACAAACGCGCGCACCGCGCCCGCCGTGCCTTCCGGCTTAAGCGTAATACTGCGCTGTCCTTTGTCGAGGAACGTATACATCTCTTTCTGTACGATATCCGTCGTGTCGCCCACGCCGCGCAGGAACAGTTCCGTATGCTCAAATACCGGCGTTCTGATCTCGCGATATCCGAACCGGTCGCAGATATCCCGCGCTATTCTTTCTATATACTGCCACTTCCAGCTTTCATATGGCAGCACGTCCTTCGTGCCTTTCGGCGCCTGAATCCGCATCCTTCACCTCATATTATTCGCACAACGCACACCGCTGCTAAGACCCCGTGTTTATTATTTGCGGTTTTTGTATTAAAAAACGTCCCTCTCCTAAGACAGGGACGAGTTTCAACCCGCGGTGCCACCCACATTCCCGGTATTTTCCGGGCGCTTTGGAACTATTAAAACGCTAAGCGGCTGTTACCGGCTCCGTATCCCCCTCCCGCCGTTTGCAGTCTATGCCGGCGAGTCCCTGACAGGACGATATTCACGGGCAGGTGTCCCCTTCAATTACGCCCATTATACACAAGCTGTTTTCGTTTGTCTACTATTTGCATAGCTCGTATGTATCATTTGCGATTTCGAGTTCCTCATTGGTGGGTACGCACCAGATGTCCACCTTGGAGTCCGATGCGGAAATGCGCATTTCCTTACCCCTGTTCTGATTGAGCTGCGCGTCCATCTTAACACCCATGAACTCCAGCCCCTCCACACAACGGGCGCGCACATTAATATCGTTCTCGCCGATACCCGCCGTAAATACGATCGCATCCAGTCCGCCCATCGCCGCCGCATACGCTCCGATATACTTCTTCACGCCGTAGCAGAATATGTCGAGCGCCGTTTGCGCACGTTCGTTGCCTTCCTTCGCTGCTGCGGAAATATCCCGAAAATCGCTCGATACGCCCGAAATGCCCAGCACGCCGCATTTCTTGTTCATATATGTGCTCATCTGTTCTGAATCCAGGTTTTTTTCCTTCATCAGGTACGGCACGATCGCAGGGTCGATGTCGCCGCAGCGCGTACCCATGATGACGCCTGCAAGCGGCGTTAAGCCCATTGATGTATCGACACACTTTCCGCCGTCCACCGCGCTCAGGCTGGATCCGTTGCCAAGGTGGCATACGACGATTTTGACATCCTTCCTTCCGACAAGCTGCGCATACCGCTTCGAAACATATTTATGGGATGTCCCGTGAAAGCC
>CAZLRM010000074.1:0-7490 GCA_964561895.1 uncultured Christensenellaceae bacterium
AATTTATACAATACTAAGGTTGTTTGTAGAGTTGCATAAAGCGGTAAAACGTGGATTCTAGTGAGTAAGAATTAAAAAATAATTACTAAGGGGGGTTTATTTATGAACAGAACAAAAAAAGCATGGATTAATGGACTGTTTCTAATCGTTACTCTGGTCATCAATACCTTGGGTGCCATCGGCCTGATCAATGGGCTGACCCAAAAGCAAATTTCGGATATGTATGTTACCGTAATTACACCCAGTCCGCTCACTTTCAGCATATGGAGTGTTATCTACTCATTGCTGCTGATCTCAATGATTGTGATGATAGTCAAAAAAGATGACCCGTATTATCAAAAGGCCATCGACCAAATCTCCACACTTTTCAGGATTTCCTGCATTTTCAACATCGCATGGATCGTATCTTTCTCCTTTGTACTGGTTGAAATTTCAGTGCTTTTCATACTTGCGTTTGTAATAACCTTGGCTTTGATTGGTAAGAAGCTGCTGGAGATACGGGAAGGCAGGCGTTGGCTGTTGCCCTTAAGCTTTGGACTGTATTCAGGCTGGTTGTTTATCGCAACGGTCGTAAATATTGCTGCGGCACTGGTTAAGCTTGGATGGGACGGCTTTGGGCTATCTCAGGAAACTTGGGGAAGTATCATGCTGATTATCGCGATCGTTCTATTGGTTGGGGTACTTTTGAAAATCCGCAATGCCGTATTCCCGCTTCCTGTCGCCTGGGCATTTTTCGGGATCAATCAGTTTTTACAATCACCGGCAGGCTTTAAGGGCGAATTTGCTACCCTACAAATCATATCCATTATAGGTATGGCTGTATTAATAATTGTAGCCGCTATTCAGTTTTATCGGAATCGTTTTTCTATACTCCCTGAATCCTCTAAAAATGTATAGGAAGCGATAAGCTTTACTTGAGAGGATAAAATGTACGTTATACGCAGCGCTTAAAACGCGGACAGGGTTACGCATCTCTCGCCTCCGTCACCAACCACAATCGCCTGATACTTGGATATAGTATTGGGCGATTTATTTTTAACCTGACAGAACCCGACTTATACGAAATTAACGATATATTTTTACTGCTATTTTTGATAATATCATAACTGAAACACAATGATAATTTTCAAATTTGTTCAAGGAAGTAAGTCGCTATGCCATTTCCATATAACCGTCCGGCAGGCCCGCGAGGTTTTCTCACAGATGAAGAAAAGAAAAACAGGCCGAAGGTAACAAAAAAGTTTTTAAAAAGAGTTTTCTCCTATTTGAAACCATACTGGGTTCAGTTTATTTTGGTATTCGTCGCGATACTTGTTTCATCAGCATTAGGTTTGCTCCCGTCGATCATTACTGGAAGAATTGTTGATGACGCTCTCGCAGGCAAAGACATGCAGCTGCTGCTGATCCTTCTCGCTGCTGCGTTGGTAACGCTATTGATTTCACAAATTATCAACGTTTTTGAAAGTTATATTAACACCTGGATCTCGCAAAAAATAATATTTGACATGAAAAATCAAATGTATGAGCATTTACTGTACATGCCGAACTCTTTTTTTTCTTCTGAAAAGCAAGGCAATATTATTACGAGAATGAATACCGACATAGATGGAGTAAATTCTGTTATATCGGGGACGCTTACGAGCATTGTGAGCAATTCAATGATTATTATTTCAACCATAATCGCTCTATTTGCATTGAACCCGCAGCTGGCGTTAGTCGGTATCGTAATCATACCTTTGCTGATATTACCGGCTAAAGGAACCGGCCGTATAAGGTGGAAACTGCTTGCCGAAAGCCAGGCAAAGCATGATGAAATGAATCAAATGGTCAGTGAAACACTCAGCACCAGCGGCTCATTGCTGGTTAAGCTATTTACACGGGAGAAAAAAGAATATGTACGTTTTACCGAAGTAAACAGAGAGGTAACGCGGATTACGATAAAAGAGCAGCGTTCTGGCAAATGGTTCCAAATGGTACTGGGAATCTTTACGCAAATCGGGCCGCTGTTGATTTACTTCGCAGGCGGATACCTGATTATATCCCAAATGGATGACACGCTTACAATCGGTGTTATTACTGCCGCAGTTGCGCTGGTTAGCCGTCTTTACAGGCCGATACAGGCTATGCTCAATATTCAGGTAGATTTTACGCGGTCAATTGCCTTGTTCGCGAGAATCTTCGAATATTTCGATCTTAAAAATGATATTATAAATAAACCGGATGCTGTGAAACCGGATATCACAAACGCATCAATTACTTTTCATGATGTTAATTTCTCTTATACTCCCGGAGTACAGATACTGAAAAACATTTCGTTTAATGTTCCGGGGAAATGTATGTATGCGATCGTAGGGCCCTCGGGTTCCGGAAAGTCAACGATTATCAACTTGATTCCGCGAATTTACGATGTTGACAGCGGAAGCATTACCATTTCTGATGTCGATGTAAAGGATTTCGATTTGACTTATCTTAGGAAATGCATTGGATTTGTAACGCAGGATACTTATCTTTTCAACGGAACAATAAAAGAAAACCTACTGTATGCAAAAGACGACGCAACCGACGAAGAAATCGACAATGCCTGCAGGATTGCGAATCTATACGATTTTATTAAAAGCACTCCTGAGCAATATAACACGGTAGTCGGTAATCGCGGCCTGATGCTTTCGGGCGGCGAGAAACAAAGGCTCTCTATTGCCCGTGTTATTCTTAAAAATCCGAAGATACTGATTCTCGATGAGGCCACTTCTTCGTTGGACTCAATTTCTGAGAATAATATTCAGGAAGCGCTCGATGCACTGATGAAGGATAGAACAAGTATCGTCATTGCACATCGCCTTTCGACCGTTCTTGCGGCGGATCACATTCTTGTTGTCGACGAAGGCAGAATTGTGGAACAGGGGAAACACAGTGAACTGCTGAAACAAGAAGGAGTTTATAAAGAGCTTTATGAGACACAATTCGAAAAAGTGTTTGAAGATGGAATTAAATAATGATGCCTGCGGCAGATGCAGACTAACCAAAAAGCGTTAAGCATATTGAGATGATGGATATCGTTCCGTTTTTTATTGTTCGGCTATGTCTCTGAAGGGGTGTATCGATCTTTTTAAATCCTGCTTTAATCAATGACAAATACAAATAATTGTGTTTTAATAAAACAAAAAAATATATAAGGAGAAGATATGCCGTTAGTAACAATGCAGGAAGTACTAAAGGAATCGGTTGCAAAAAAATACGCGGTGGGCGCTTTTGACACGATGGACAGGGTGTTTACGGAATCGATTTTAAGCGCAGCCGAATTTAAAGGCGTCCCGGTGATTCTGATGATATTGGATCCAATATTTAAGCAGCCGGATATCGGCCTGTTTATGGAATACGTTGTAGAGCGCTGCAAGAAAAGCAGCATTCCCGTAGCGGTCCATCTGGATCATGGCTCCAGTTTTGAAACCGTGATGAAAGCGATCCATTATGGATGTACCTCTGTGATGCTGGACGGATCTTCGTTGCCGTTTGAAGAAAATGTTGCACTGACAAAGAAAGTGGTTGAGGCGGCCCATGCGTGCGGCGTGACGGTTGAAGCGGAGATCGGCCATGTGGCGGGCCACGAAGGTAACATGCTTGAGGGCAATGCAGCCGATGAAACCGCTTTTACGAAGGTGGAGGATGCCGTCAGGTTTTACGAAGCAACAAAAGTGGATTGCCTTGCGATTGCCATCGGCACCGTGCATGGCGTTTATAAAGGCACGCCGAAGCTTGATTACAAAAGGCTTCAGAGTATTCGCGATGCGCTCCCGATCCCGCTCGTGATGCACGGCGGTTCAGGGCTGCCAATGGATGCTTTCCGGGAGGCGATTGCGCACGGCATCAACAAAGTCAATATTTTTACCGCAGTCAGCCTTGGCGGAGCAGAAGCCGTAAGAAAGCTGATCGGCGAAAACAGGAAGATACAAATGGCAGATATCATCAAAGAGGGATCGAAAGCGATGTTTGATATCGTATGTAGCCACATTGATATCTTTGGCACGCAGCCTTTGTCATAAAAGTTATGATAAGAAGATAAATCGGCTTTACAGGGGTGAAGGCATGGGGAAAAAAGTTGTTGTTCTCATTGATTTTCTGGTGCGGGAAAGCGGCAGTATGGAAAAGTTCCGTTTTCTTGAAACGGATTACGGCTGCAGCGTAGCGTATGTGGATGTGCAAAAGGATATTCTGCTCATCGAGCAGTTCCAGCGGTTTTATCTGGAGATGGAGAAGAACGGGCCGGATGTTTTTCCCGCGAACGAGGAGCTAATTGAAGCGATGAAGGATGCGGATATCGTGATATCGCATATCAGCGCCGTTCCTTCGGCCGCGGTCAATGAGGCAGCAAAGCTTAAGGCGGCATGCATACTGCGAAGCGGTGTGGAGAATATCGACCTCGGCAACGCAACAAGGCATGGCGTGAAGGTCATCAATACGCCCGGAAGGCTCGCGGTTCCTGTTTCGGAATTTACGGTCGGCCTGATCCTCGCTGAAATGAAGAACATCGGGCGCGCTTATAAACGGACGTCGCAGGGGGATTTTACGCAGAAGTTCCCCAATTCTTCGTACAGCGTGAACTTAAAGGGGAAAAACATAGGGATTGTGGGATGCGGGGCTGTCGGCTCGCGCGTTGCGCGTATATTAAAGGCGTTTGAAGCCAACGTGCTTGTCTTTGACCCTTTTATAGACCCTAAAGAGCTTGCCGATAAAGGGTATGAAGCGGTGGAACTCAACGATCTGTGCAGGCGAGCTGACGTGATCTTGGTGCATTACCGGCTGACGCCGCAAACGGCGGGACTGATCGGGGCGGAGCAGTTTAATCTGATGAAGCCGACGTGTTTTCTGATCAATACCGCGCGCGCGGGGCTGGTTGACGAGAAAGCGCTGATTGACGCGCTGTCCAATCATAGCATCGGCGGGGCGGCCCTGGACGTATTTCATCAGGAGCCGCTGCCGAAGGATCACCCCTTCTTCCATCTGGATAACGTGACCATGACGCCGCATCTTGCGGGTACGTGCGCGGAGATTTTTGATATCACGTTTGATATTATGGAAAAGGTGCTGCGCACATATTTTGAGACGGGCGAATGGACGAACGTGGTCAATCCATAAAGGCGCCGGGCAAAAGACGGGCGATACAAAAGACATTCGAGCTTCGGAAACCAAAAACAAGGGGATTCCGGGGCTTTTTGTTTGAGCGGAATAAAATCCTGCGATTTTCTCGAAGCGGGAATAGAAACAATATGCATAAAGTGCTACAATATATAAATTAGTAATATTATTTAACAAGATCGGAGAGAAGTTATGAAGAAAATTCTGATCTGTTTCATGGTAATCGTTTTGGCGGTAATGCCCGCTTGTTCAAAGGTCCGCAATGAGAAAGAAGATATTACTTATACTGAAAGTTCAGAAATAAAGAATCCGTATATTGGTAAAACATTTACTGCAATTGAAAGTGAATTAAGCAAGCAGTATTTCATTATTAAAAAAGACTATGAATATTCTTATATCACCCCAAAAGGGAATGTAACAAACATAGAAGAGATAAGCCAAAATGAAGTGAATGTGATGATCAGCCTTGGAAAGCCGGAAGAGGAAAAAGGGACAAAGGATAAAAATTCATTTGTTCAATCATATAGGGATGATATTTATATGGTTGATAATATGCATTTATATAAAATGAAAGATGGCAAATTTGATATTTACAAAATATTTTATACATTAATGGAGCCGTATGATTTTGATATTGATAATGGTATTATGTTCTATATCGATGATGACGGGGGGGAAATATATAGATTTAATTTGGATGACGATCCCAATAACAGAGTTGTTATTTGTGACGATTTATCTGATGTAGATAATGTATTGGTTGTAAATGGGCATGTGTTTTATTATAGCAGTGACGGAAACATATATAGAATCACACAGAACGGAAACGAAAAAACATTGATGGTATCTTACAAAGAACCGGAATTTGATCAGGGTTTTTATTACTCAAAAGGTTTTATATATTTCATTGATGAAAATTTTTGCCTTAACAGAATAAAGGCAGACGGAAGCGGCAAAGAAACGATCACAAGCGGAGTTGCTGTACATCAGTTTATTGATGAAAAAGGCAGTATCATCATTCAAACGGTCGCTGATGAATTCTACAGAGTTGAAGGTCAAGATTTACACATAATAGAGCATATTAAAGGGAAAGATATCGTTAAGAAATACTTCAGCAGTAACGATGGTTATTTCTACGAAGGTTATGATGGCACATACATCATTGGTTATGAGGAAGAACGGTTATATCTTTTTGCTTTTTCAGGATATGCAGATGAAGATTACAAGTCTTACATCATCAGTTATTCAGTGAACCAATTAGACAGTGGCAGCGAAATTGTTCACGGTTATGTTGACCTTAGCGGGTACTGGCCGACAGTTCTGGGTAACAAAGTATACTATTATGATTATGATAGGTGGGCGCTGTGCAGCGTCGATATTGATACTTTGGAAACGAACGAGGTTGCGGGGTGGTTTACAAAAGGATCGTCGTGGGGAGCTTGATTATTGGTGATAACTGATGAATACCTGTGAGCATTACAGGTAATATCATAGTACGGAGATTATCGATGAAAAAAGGTATTTTTATTAACATCGCTGTCATATCGAATTTATCTGTGTTCTATTTGCTAGAAAAAATAGATATATATTATTTTTCTATAATTCCGGCAATTGCATGTTTGGTCGGCACAAAAAGGTTAAGCGATCTGTATGTTTCTTATGAGAATAAAATAAAGAAGAAAAGAAAAGTGCATTTATATATTTTAATTATATTGAATTATTTAAGTTTGATTTCATTATGTCTTTCCACTTATTATAGATTAGATACATTAAGATTCTACGTAGCAAATGGGCTTGTTACATTTTATATTGTATTATTGGTGTGGTTTATTTATACGGTTACGAATATTGCACGAGATGAGAATAAAAATGCCGAATCCAAGATAGATGGCAAGTGATAAAAATGGGGAACACATTGGTTACTTTACTAATGATGCAGCGTATTAAAGTGCAACTTTTTCGGTAGTATACCGGCTGAGATAGAACAGGTGGTGGATTGAATGCGGACTGTCAAAATCATGGCCACGGTGTTATTGCTGCTGGCCGCGGCAGCGCTGATTTGGGTTACGGGTAATCGAGCGGAATACGCGCATACCACCGTTTCAGCATCGGCGGACGCTCAGGATTTGCTGCCTTCAGCGCTAACCGGCGCGCCGCAGCCCACCGCTGCGGATGTATCTCCCGCGCCGACTCCATTGATCATGCCGACTCCTGAGCCGGAGCCGCAGTATGTGTCGCTGCTGTTTGCGGGCGACGTGATGGCGCACGCAAAGCAGCTGAGGTGCCATAAATTCGGTTCAATGTACGACTTTACGCGCGATTATCAATACATCAAAGATATCGTCTGTGCGGCCGAT
>CAZLRM010000075.1:0-3774 GCA_964561895.1 uncultured Christensenellaceae bacterium
ATTGTACCGGTTTTGAGTTCGACGCGGATGCTTTGACGGGCACGATGATGATAGATGAAGGCGGCGGGCCCTTCCCGTATGAATTTTCGATTGAAAGCGGCAGCCTCCATTTTCTAGGGGACATATTCTCACGCACCCCGCACCCGTATACCGCAATCCACGGGACATGGTACAATTCCAGCGACTCCAGCCAGCGCGTGGTATTCTATACCAACGGTTATGCGGAGATCTACGGGATAGACGCGGAGTGCACCGGCTTTACATTCGATGCGGATTCCCTGACGGGCACGATATGGCTGGACGAAGGCGGCGGGCCTTTCCCCTACGACCTTTCGATTGAGGGCGGCAGCCTTCATCTGCTGGGGGAAATCTTTACGCGCTGACATAGTAACGAATCCGACGCACGGCGGTCTATGAAGACAGAAGGGGCGGCCTTCAGTCGCCCGATACTTTCAGAACCATACATTCAATCAATATATACCAGGAGGTCATCCAATGTTTTGCGAGTATTGCGGAAATGAACTCACTCCGGAATCCAAATTCTGTGTCCATTGCGGCATGGAGCAGCCCTTAGCATCAACAACTGTGCAGCCTGCTCCGAATTATCCCGTGCAACCTGTGCGCGATGCCAGCCCAACTGCCGCACCCAGCCGCCCAAAAGGCAAGGGGCTGCTATTCGGTATCGGCGGGGCTGTTCTCGGCGCGGCGCTGCTGGCGGTTATACTTTTTGCGGCAGGCGTATTCTCATCGGGCGGCGGTGGCAAGATTGAAGGCCCCGGCTTTAATACGCCGGAAGAGGCCGCGAAAGCGTATCTGACCGGCTTAAAGAATCAGGACGTCGACGCGATGGTATCCGCCTTCGCTGTGGAGAGCTGTGCGGAACACTACGACTTTGAAGCTATGGTGGAGCGTCTTAGGTGTTATACCACCAGTTACGAGATGCCTTTCCCCGGCTCCAACGATTATACTCGGCAGATGAATATTGAAAGCCGGAAAAACCGGATCGTGAGTCGGATCCTCACCCAGTATATGTTATACAATGCACCGGAGGATTTGACCACAGGTATCACGCTGAATTTAAGCGATTCGGACGATCTTGCGAATTTTATTAAAGAATTTGAGCATGATACAAAAGACTATATATTTAAAGACCTGACCGTCACCGCAGCGATGTCATCCGTAAACCTGCCGGACGACCCGGATGATGCGCTCGACGCCCTTTTAGATCAGCTGCCGGAAGACGTCCAGGAAGAATTGCTGGATGACGTATCCGAGGACGATTTGGAGCATGTGCTGGAGATATACCTGAGCGACAAGGTTCAGGAGACTATTGAGATAGAGGCGAAAACCATTGGGGCGGAAGCTGAAGACATCGCAAGCGTTGTCGCCGCTTTTGAGGCAGACGGGGATACATGGGTATTCTGCCCTCAGGCAATCAAATACAACGGTAAATGGTATCTTCAGTCGCTGCAAGGGGTTGCCGCCAATCTTTGCGAAATATCGGTCGATGCCGGTGGTATTGTACCCATCGGCTAAACACTTGCCTCAATGAACAAGAGATGCTTCGCCGCTTCGATATCCCCAGCCCCTTGCGTCCTGCTGAGGAACGAAGTGACGAAGCATCTTAACCCCGTTTCTTGAACCCTAACCGCGCCAATTCTCATCATATACGGCTTATGTCTATCTTACCTTCCCCCATACGTACCCCGCGAGATACAAAGACCCGCACACGAGCAGCAGCGAGCCGTTTTCGCGCGCGTAGTCCCTCGCCAGTTCAAACGCTTGTTCCGCACCGTCCTCGGCAGAACATTCGGTATATTCCGCAAACAGGCCTTGCAGCGCTGCTGCGCCCATGCCGCGCTCTAAGTCCACGTTCGTGACAAACGCCTTCATGCAGCGCGGGCCGAGCCTGTCCGCCATACCCGCGTAATCCTTGTTGCGCATGCATGCGAACAGCAGCGTAATCTCCCTGCCCGCAAAGTATCTGTCCAGCGTGATAAGCAGCGCGTCTACGGCGGATACGTTGTGCGCACCGTCCAGCAACATCTCCGGCTCTCCGGGGATGTACTGCGTGCGGCAGGGTATCACCGCTTCCTTCAACCCCGCTTTGATGGCCGCCTGCGGCAACCCTATCTCCCGCGCGGCCAGCACCGCCGCCGCCGCGTTGACGGGCTGCATCGCGCCGATCATTCGGATATCATACTCACTGCCATCAAATTCAAGCGTCTGCCCCTCAAGCGAAGCGCGCTTTGTCTGCAGGTTACCCACAACGTGCAGCCTGCAGCCCAGCCGTGCGCACGTATCGTTAATCATCTCCGTTGCGGCCTTGTGCTGCGGCGCGGATATCACCGGTACGCCCGGCTTGATGACGCCGCACTTCTCCGCTGCGATCTGCTCCAAAGTCGCGCCCAATATATCGGTGTGGTCGATGCCGATGGAGGTGAGTATAGTTACCTCCGGGCGTAGCGTATTCGTCGGATCGAGCCGCCCGCCGAGGCCGGTCTCCATCACCGCCCACTCCACGCCGCTTTTCTCAAACCAAAGCAGCGCCGCCGCGGTCTGCTGCGCAAACAGTGTGCTGTTCACGGCGAGATGTTTCTGTGCCGCCTCCGCCATCGCCGTGTCGTATTCCGCCTGCGGTATCTCCCGCCCATTCATGCGGATGCGCTCCGTTACCGAAACGAGATGCGGCGAAGTGAAACACCCCACGCTCTTCCCCGCCGCCCTCAACATTCTGTAGACGTACTCGGACACCGAACCCTTGCCGTTCGTACCCGCGATGTGAACAAACCTCATTGCAGCTGCGCCCTGCGCTGCTGCGCCGCCGCAAGCTGCTCCCTATAGTTCTCCAGCTTATCGCGTTCCTCCTGCACCACATTGGCGGGCGCTTTGCCCGTAAAGCCGGGGTTACCCAGCTTACCCTGCGCGCGCGATATCTCGCCCAGCAGCCTCTTCTCCTCCGCCGCAAGGCGCTCGATCTCCTTGCCGATGTCGATCAGGTCTCCCAAGGGCATGAAGGCCTCCGCACCGGTGCCGATTACCGAAACCGCGTTTTCGGGAACCCCGCTCTTTTCAGATATCCAGACGATCTCTGAGGCCGAAGCCAGCCGCGAGATATACTGCGCGCACATCTCATAGTCTGCTTTCGCTTCCTTTGACGCAAGCAGCAGCAGCTTGGCGCGCTTGCTAACCGGCACGTTCATCTCGGCGCGGATGTTGCGGATGCCGCGAATCATCTCCATCACGGCCTCCATCGCTTTCTCTTCAGCTTTATACTTTTTACCCGCCTTGGGCCAGTCGGAGCGCATGATGCTGCCATGAGTTCCCGGCATAGTCTGGTATATTTCCTCCGTGATGAACGGCATGAACGGGTGCAGCAGCTTCAGGGTGTCCTTGAGCACCGCGTTTAAAACCGACACCGCCGTGTCCTTCTGTGCTTCATCATTGAAACGCGGCTTGGCCATCTCGATGTACCAGTCGCAGTACTCACTCCAGAGAAAGTCGTAGAGCTTCTGCGCCGCCATGCCAAAATCGAAGCGTTCAAGATTCGCCGTCACGTCCTTTACCGCTTCGGACAGCCGCGAGAGTATCCACTTGTCCGCGATGTCGAGCCTGCTTTCGTCGATCGGCTTCACGGTATCGCCCGTATTCATCAGCACGAAGCGCGCCGCGTTCCATATCTTGTTCGCGAAGTTGCGCGCCGCGAGCACCTTATCGGTGGAGAAGCGCAAATCGCCGCCGATACGCACGCCCACGGCAAGGCTGAAGCGCAGC